>NZ_JADBRW010000020.1:0-33638 GCF_020247025.1 Microcystis sp. M109S1 | reverse complement strand
GGTGGTCAACTACCTAATTTTCAGGGAAAAAGTACCTGAATTTTCCCCCTGATCACTCCCAGTCCGGTACTTTTTGATTGACAAAAAGTCTAAAAGTCTTACCCAACAAGGTTTTTAGATTTATTCAGCAGACCCTAATTAGGGTTTTAGGGTGTGGGGTGTAGGGTGTGGGGTGTGGGGTGTGAATTTTCCCCCGGAAAAAGTCTTAATCCAACAAGGTTTTCAGATTTATTCAGCCAGCCCTATCTAGAAAACTACAACTCAAACAAAGGTAAACTCCGATCCTTATTTTTCGGCAATTTCGCCAGTAGGCCTAAATGTTCGTAGGCGGCTGCCGTGACTACGCGACCCCGGGGAGTACGATTAAGATAACCTATTTGTAATAAATAAGGCTCATACACCTCCTCGATCGTCTTGGCATCTTCTCCCGTGGCTGCCGCTACCGCTTCCAATCCCACAGGCCTACCTTGAAACTGTTGGATCATCGTCTTTAATACTAATCGATCGGTCCAATCTAAACCCATAGAATCCACATTTAATTCATTTAATCCCTGATCAGCTAACTGGGGAGTAATCACCGTTTCTCCCTTCACCTGTACATAGTCGCGTACTCGTTTTAATAAACGATTGGCAATGCGTGGAGTTCCCCGACTGCGACGGGCAATTTCGATCGCACCCGCTTCAGTAATGGGAATATTAAAAATAGTGGCACTTCTGAGAATAATTGCCGTCAATTCCTCGATTGTATAGAAACGCAGACGTTGAATCAGGCCAAACCGATCGCGTAAAGGGGAAGTTAAAGAGCCAACTTTGGTAGTAGCACCGATTAAAGTAAAGGGAGGTAAAGAAATACTGCGAATTTTCGCCGCTTGACCCTTGCCAATCGTCACATCCAGCCGATAATCCTCCATCGCTGGGTATAATAACTCCTCCGTCACCCGATTCAGTCGATGAATTTCGTCGATAAAAAGAATATCCCGGGGTTGAAGATTGATCAGGATGCCGGTAATGTCCCGGGGACGCTCTAAAGCGGGGGCGGCGGTAATGCGGCAATTTACTCCCATCTCAGCCGCTAAAATTAAAGCCATGGTGGTTTTTCCTAACCCCGGCGGTCCGTAGAATAGCAAATGATCGATCGCTTCTTGTCTAGCTTTGGCTGCGGCGATGGTGACTTTTAGATTAGCCTTTAAGTCCTGTTGACCGATATAATCCTCTAGGGATTGGGGACGAATCTGCGCTGCTGCTTTTTCCGTTTCTTCTATAGTGGGATTGGGAGTGAGCAGATTTTCCTCGGCAGCCGGGGGGGAATTGTGCGATCGTTTGATGGCCATTGTTACAATCAAGAGTCTAGGATATGTTAGCGAAGCGGATTTTGCCTTGTTTGGATGTCAATAAAGGTCGGGTGGTTAAAGGGGTTAATTTTGTCAATCTTCAGGATGCTGGCGACCCCGTGGAGTTAGCTCGCTTGTATAATCAGGCAGGGGCCGATGAGTTGGTTTTTCTTGATATTACTGCTACCCATGAAGATCGGGACACGATTATTGATGTAGTCTATCGTACGGCGGAACAGGTTTTTATTCCTCTGACAGTGGGTGGCGGTATCCAATCCTTAGAAAATATTAAAAATTTGTTAAGAGCCGGGGCCGATAAAGTCAGCATTAACTCGGCTGCCGTGCGCGAGCCGGAATTGCTCGATCGAGCCAGCGATCGCTTTGGTAAACAGTGTATTGTGGTGGCGATCGATGCTAGACGACGTAAGGATGGGCATAACCCCGGTTGGGAGGTTTATGTTCGGGGTGGACGCGAAAATACGGGTATTGATGCTTTATTATGGGCCCAAGAAGTGGAAAAACGCGGGGCGGGTGAGTTGTTAGTTACCAGTATGGATGCTGACGGCACGCAAGCGGGTTACGATCTGGCCTTGACAAAAGCGATCGCTGAAAGGGTGGAGATTCCTGTGATTGCCTCTGGAGGAGCGGGCAATTGTCAGCATATCTACGAAGCATTGACGGAAGGGCGGGCAGAAGCGGCTTTATTGGCTTCTTTGCTCCATTATGGTCAATTAACCATCGCTGAGGTCAAAAATTATCTGCAAAATCAACAAGTACCCGTGCGTTAGCCAGGGAAAATGAGGGCAAGATTTGCAGAACTTAATCTAGTGATTAAGTCGGTTTTTCGGGAAAAGGATTTCTTCAGGCTGCAACCCAAGAAGAGCAAGGTTTAGACCTAAGCTAAGACACATTTTAACCCCTTACTGTTGCCTCTTGCCGCTTGCCTCTTGCCTAATCTCAACAAGCAATTTAAATTCCCGGGCAGTTTATTACCGAAAGCTAACGGCCGAGGGCTGACAGCCCCGCTCGAGAAACCGGCAAAAAATCCCTGTTTTTAACTTCAGTCCGATTATCCCTGGAGAAAATTATGTATTAGAATAGATGAAAGTTAACAAAATTTAAAATATGTTAGTTCCGATTCTCATCTTTGACCTCGGTCTTGTGGCTTGGTCATTGCATCTGATGCAGCAAGCGTTCAACAAGCAAGAGTTTTCCTTGATGCTGGCGGGAACCTTGGTGGCAGCAGCGGCAGCGGCTATGTTAGTAGTTTATTTCCTCATGGGTCACTGTTTAACCTATTTAACCCAAATTCCGGCTCCTGTCTAAATGGGGGGCGATTGTTTCACCATTATCTTATCAGCGATCGCATTGGGAGTGACAAATTTTTTTCTCGTCACCCCTTGACAAAATAATTCTATTTAAGCTATATTCAAAAATGGTCTTCGCGGGGCTATAGCTCAGTTGGTAGAGCACCTCAATGGCATTGAGGGGGTCAGCGGTTCGAATCCGCTTAGCTCCATAAGGTTAGGATAAGAGTTTCAGGGTTGCTTGGACCAGAAAAGTAACGAGGAGATGCTAGATTGAAAGAGGATTTCTGGTTAGAAAAGTCTCTTTTTACCTCGATACTCTCTCAGGACAAAATTAGTTATATGATAGAGCTTTTTAAGCAACTACCTCGTTGGTTGCGGCTAAGTCTAGTTTTTCCGCTCTTATTTCTCAATGGTTGGTTATTATTCCAATTATTTAGCTACCTAGAACCCTTAGTCAGTATTTTTGTCACTGCTAGTTTACTAGCTTTTGTCTTAGATGTTCCCATCAAACTGCTGCAAAGACGCGGGGTTAATCGCAGTGGTTCGATCGCTATTGTCTTTTTAATTGCCCTATTAATTTTGATTGTTTTAGGTTTAATTTTAGTTCCCCAGATTGTCGAACAATTAAGCAGTTTAATCAATAGTTTGCCCCAGTGGATCGAGTCGGGAACCGAACAGATACAAAATTTAGAAAAGTGGGATAAAACTCAGAAATATGCGATTTATATCGAGCAATCAATCACCCAGTTATCGGAACGACTAACCAATGTTTTACAAACTCTTAGCACTCAATTACTGAGCTTTGTGCTGGGAACTATCAACAGTATCTTAAACATTCTATTTGTTCTGGTTCTAACTGTCTTTCTTGTTCTCTATGGCGAACAAATTTGGGAGGGAATTTTTAGCTGGATTCCGTCCCCCTGGAATCTCAAATTAAGAACGATTATTCGTCAAACTTTTGAAACCTATTTTGCCGGTCAAACCATTTTAGCGGGAATTCTCAGCCTTGCTCAAATTTTTGTTTTTGTGATTCTCAAGGTCGATTATGCCCTATTATTCGGGGTGGCGATCGGTCTAACTACATTAATTCCTTTTGCCAGTGCCTTTACCATTATTGGCATTAGTACCCTACTGATGTTTCAAGATTTTTGGTTAGGGTTAAAAGTTTTGACCCTGACCATTATTGTCGGTCAAATTAATGATAATGTCATCGCCCCTCGGTTAATGGGAGGTATGATCGGACTTAATCCCGTCTGGATTATTCTATCTCTTTTTATCGGTGGCAAAGTGGCAGGAATTCTCGGTTTATTGATAGCAGTTCCTATCGCTAGTGTGCTGAAAAGTACCATCGATATCATCCGCTCGCAGCAGCGGGAAAAAGAACCGGTAGTTATCCTAGAAGAAACGGTGAAAAATTCCTCGGAGGAGAGCAAATAATAATAAATCCTGTTTTTTCAGTGAACAGTAAACAGTAAACAGTAATGAGTGAATTGAAAACTCACATCTGCTAACTGATAACTGATAACTGATAACTGATAACTGTTATGAGCGGCTAATTTCTTCGAGAATAGCCATCGCTTCTGTCACCCTATCCCTAGGGATAAATAAATGATCGTGATAATAACCAGAAATGACATTGACGCTAATTGCTGCTTCGGCCAGTTTCTCGCTAATTACCGCTAAAAATCCCACCGCGGCTAAACTAGAATGCACAGAAAGAGTAATTTGTCTATAAATATATTTGTACTGTAAATTCTTGCGATCGGCTTGCTGACGGGGAATAATCACCGTTATGCCTTCCTCTTCCTGAAATTGGCAGATAGGGGTTAATTGTAGCTGTTCTAGTCCTGTTGCTGTTAGGGAAGAAAAAACGAATTCTTCGGTATTTAGGACTGGTTTCAGGGATTGGAGCAGAATATCGAGATTAGTTTCGCCTTCCTTTAGTTTTTCTGGCGATTTTTTCGCCGCATCCATACAATGATTGGCAGCAGCGTCAGCCAAACTATTTTTAGCTCGTTCAATCCAGCGCCAGCTAATGCGATCGAATCGGGCAACTAATTGACAAGCACGCTGATAAAAGGGACGTAAACTATCGCTTTTTACCTTCCAGTCTCCCTTAACTTGATTGATGACTAATTGACTGTCTCCGCGAATTTCTAGGCTTTTTAAGCCTAATTCTTGGGCTTTTTCCAATCCAATAATCAATCCCGTGTATTCGGCCTCGTTATTAGTGGCTCTCTCCATATATCTAGTCGTGGTCAAGGAATTACCCTCGGCTAAAACTATTACCGCTGCACCGGCTGCTCTCCCCGGATTGCCGCGAGAACCACCATCAAAATAGAGAATTGCTGAATTATCGGTTTTTTGAGCTTTTTTATCCATAATTTTCGTCAATAAATCTTGTTATCTCCATTTTTATCTCTTTGACAATTCTAGGCGGTAGCGATTCCGGGATCGGCAAAGCGGACAAGCAAGATTTTAGCCGATCGTCGCTACCGAGTAACTTTTTTTCTTCAGGTTATTGATAATTATTTGCAGTTGTCGGTTATACTGAGAACATCAGCCTAGAGTTATATTGCTAATATTTCTCAATTAAAAGCCCCATGAGTACAGACAAATTGCCATCGGAAGCTGAGAAAATCTTCAATCTTAGTGCTTGGGATCGCTGGCAGGTTTACCACTGGCTGCAGCTCCTGGACATTGAATGTAAATGCTTGTTCTATCAGCTTTTGCAGGTTCGCATCGATGGACCCGCTCAACTTTTACAGCTGTGGAGTGTCCTGCGACAGGTAGAGGCTTCCCGAGGCTGTTTAATCGATTGGCTGGAAACCTGTTGGCAGGCATAATCCTTGAGAAAAATTAGCAATCTGAGAGTAAAAAGTGAGAAAGTATGTCAAAATCTACAACTACCATGGTTCCCTTTCAAGTGGTCGGTCAATTCCTCGGTTTTGTCCTCAAGGACGGATATAAGGTAAAATACCTGAGAATCAGTGTTGATAAACGAGAATATTGGTTTAAGCCCGAAAAAACACTGCGAGACCACATACCTCTCAATATTGCTCTCCACTCATGGCTAAAAGTGACGGGAGAAAGTAGTCTTTGTTCAAAGACGGGAAAATTAAAACTTAGGGTACTAGGGATCGAGCATTTATCCGGCGAAAAAACCCCAGAAGTGGCCCCGGCAAAAGCGAAAAAAGCCACCGTCTTAATCTGTCAGAAGTCCGATTGTTGGAAAAATGGCGGTGCGAGAGTCTGCCAAAGGTTAGAGAGTGATTTAGAGGAAAAAGGACTGGGAGAAGCGGTGAATATTAAATTAACCGGCTGTTTAAAACAGTGCAAAAAAGGGCCGAATCTGGTGGTTATGCCCGATAAAAAGCATTATAATCAGGTAGCTCCCCAAGATGTCCCCTCCCTGATCGAGCGGCATTTTGCCACTGCCAAGCAAGGGAATAGCCTATCAGTTTAACTGGCAATTTAATTAGCGATCGCTATTGACAAATGCTCTTTTTTGTGCATCAAAGGGACGAAGTGCCTGAAATTGTAATCAATTAGGGGATAGAAAAAGTCAATTCTTGCCACCGATAATTTATGACTGGTACCACTGCAACCTTGTTAATTTCTTGTCCCGACCAGATTGGTCTGGTGGCGAAAATCGCTAATTTTATCTACGCTAATGGCGGCAATATTATCCACGCTGACCAACACACGGATTTTTCGGCGGGATTGTTTCTGATGCGGATAGAATGGCAATTAGAGGGGTTTAATTTGTCCCGTGCGATGATCGAACCAGCTTTCGCCGCTATTGCCAAACCTTTGCAGGCTAGTTGGTCCTTACATTTTTCCGATACTGTCCCGCGTCTAGCTATTTGGGTGACAAAACAGGATCATTGTCTCCTCGATTTATTATGGCGACAACACGGGGGAGAAATTAGGGCAGAAATTACTTTAATTATTAGCAATCATCCAGAATTACACTCAGTTGCCAATCAATTCGGTATTGAGTTTTATCATATTCCCATCACCGCCGAAACCAAGATTGAACAGGAAGCCAGACAATTAGAGTTACTGCGGGAATACCGGATAGATTTAGTGATTTTAGCTAAATATATGCAGGTTCTCACTCCAGATTTTATTAACTTTTTCCCCAATATTATCAATATTCATCATTCTTTTTTACCGGCTTTTGCCGGAGCTAATCCCTATCAACGGGCCTACGATCGAGGGGTAAAAATTATTGGAGCCACCGCCCATTATATCACTGCCGATCTCGATCAGGGGCCAATTATCGAGCAGGATGTGGTCAGAGTTAGCCATCGCGATACCGTAGGAGATTTAATTCGTCAAGGTAAGGATTTAGAAAGGGTGGTGTTAGCGCGAGCGGTACGTTTACACTTGCAAAATCGCGTTTTGGTTTACGCTAATCGCACGGTAGTGTTCGCTTAAGGTTGCTAGGGTAAGCTCATCTAAAATGGGATAAGATGTACTTGACAAAAAAGAGAGCATTGAAGCTTAAAAATTAGGAAGTATCGGCGCGATTGACTAAAATAGCAATAGACCAGATCAGAAGGAAAAAATTATTTATGGCAACCACATCCGAAGATGTATGGCGACTCTTAGCCGAATTAACTGCCGCTCAAAAAGAAACTGACCGACAACTCAAGGAAGTTAGTCAACAACAGAAGGAGACTGAACTACTATTGAAGGAAGTTAGTCAACAACAGAAGGAAAACGCCCAACAACAGAAGAAAACTGACAAACAACTCAAAGAACTGGGCAAACAAATTGGGGGACTTGGTGCCAAATTCGGCAGCTTTACCGAAGGACTTGCCCTTCCTTCAATGGAAACCATTCTCAGACAACAATTTGGCATGGAAGTTATCAGTCCCAGTGTCCGAGTCAGTAAAGAAGGACAACACCTAGAAATTGATGTTCTTGCCTATACCAATGGTGAGCTAAATACCGCTTATATCGTTGAGGTTAAAAGTCATGCTAGACAGGAAGATATTACTCAATTAAAAAGTATTTTGCCACGGTTTCGCCGCTTTTTTCCTGAACACAAAGATAAAAAACTCTATGGCATATTAGCAGCCGTTGATTTATCCCCGGAATTACGGGAAAAAATTCTGCAAGAAGGGCTTTATGTGGCTCGGATTCATGACCAAGTATTTGAATTAGATATTCCCGATAATTTTCAAGCTCAAACTTATTAAATAACCCTGCCCTAGGAAAACTTTTTCAGTAAGCTTTATTGTAATTGTCCGCGCAGAGCATAACGATCTTTTTCTAAACCGAAAGCGAAGAGAAAAGAATGGCGTATGGTGGGGTTAGAGAGAGTAAAAAAGAGAAAGAGAGCGATAACAGCTAATCCTGACGATAAACTAAACATAGTTTCGTAGGAAATTGCTAAAACCCCCAGAATTGGACCGGCTAAGGCTGTTCCCACATCAAAACCGCCGATACAGATAGAATAGGCCCGGCCGCGTTCTTGGGGCCCAGAGCGATCGGAGATTAAAGCCAGTAACATAGGGAATAAAATCCCCCCTCCCGTACCTTCGAGGATAGCGGCTAAAATTAAAGCGGAGGAAGATCGGGCAGAAGATAGAACCAACATGGATAAACCATAGCAAAAAACGCTAATAGTGATGAATAAACCCCGTCCATAGCGATCACTGGCTCCTCCCGACAAAATCCGTCCGATTACGCCCGATAGTGCCGCATAACTGTAGAATAGACCGGCACTGAAAGGGATCTGATTTTCGAGGAGAAACAGGGGTAAAAAAGCGACTAAACCGCCGAATAAAGTACCGACCAATAGAAAAACTAAGGTAGGGACTAAAAAAGCCCGCTCTTGACATAATGCCCAAAAACTGCGCTCAATTGTCTGATTTTCTGCCTTCATTTGGGCTAATTTTTTCTTGAAGTCCGGTTCTTGAATGGAGAAACCCAAGAGAAAGGCGATCGCTCCTGAAGCGGCGGAAACTAGAAATAAACCGTTATAACCGATCGATTCGTAGAGATAACTGCCTAAAGCTGGACCGATTCCCATGCCTATGGGTGCAGTTAAGCTCATATAACCAATTATCTCTCCCCGTTGACGAACGGGGGAAAAATCCACCACTAGGGTACTGTAACCGGTGGTAAAAGCGGCGATACTGAGACCATGGTAGGCGCGGACGGCGAATAAAGAGGAAAGATCGCGAAAAAATAGATAACCGAGGGGTGCGGTAGCGGCGACAATAGTTCCAAATAAAACCACTAATTTGCGACTGCGGCGATCAACTAGATTGCCTAACCAACTGCGCGATAAAATCAAACCGATAGCAAAGGCCCCCATGACAAAACCGATATCTTGTTTGCTACCGCCTAGGGAGTCAATATAGGTGGGGAGAGTGGGGACAAGAGTGGTGATACTTGTCCAGAAAAACAGCGCCGTGACGAAGAGGAAGAGTAGTTGACGACGAGTCTCGGCAGTAAGCGATCGAAAAGTTTTGAAAGCGTTCACAACAGCGACCGTCACAGGCAACAAAAAGACCCGGAGATCACGCCAGTCACAAGCATCCCGTATTGCTGCTACCTTCCGGTCCTGACAAGGTTAAGGCGTTGCGATCGCATGAGTCCGAGTCTTTTTTATCATAACATCTTTTTCGGGGATACGGGCATTTTTTTCCGGAGAATCTCCTCTCAATCTAGACTGTGAACGGAAATTTCCTCAACGAGGGGGTTTTTGCAATTGTTGTTGTAGAGAAGTTTCCGGTTCGATCGCCAATCCGCTAAACTGTCGGATTAAGAGTGAAGGACTCTCCCTAGAATCGGCAGCGAGGAAAAATAACCAACGGCTGCCGGGGGTGAGTTGTTCGATGGAATTGAAGTTACTTGTCAACCAAATTACAGGTAGATTAGGCAGATTAGCATTTTTTTGACTAGCTTTTGCCTCTATACCGGCTAAAGTTTCTAAAATGATCCTCTCCCCCTGAATTAAACCCGTTTCACCCGTCCAGAGTTTCACATTTAATTGCCGACGATGGGCATAAAAATAGAGGGCAGCAGCGGCAATAATCGCCCGTTCAAAACTGTCTTCTTGCCAATCACAGAGGGTATCGAGACAGATAATCACTTCCTGTCCTCCCGTTAACACTTCTAATTCCCGAATTTGAAATTCTCCCAAACGGGCACTAGTTTTCCAGTGAATTAAACGGGTAGAATCACCGTAGCGATATTGTCTCAGGTTACGGGTAAGTCCTTGACTAGCCCTTTGATAATAGCGATTATTTTCTAATTTTTGTTCCATCTCTTGACCGAGGGAATCGATCAGGGGACATTGTTGTAAGGGTAAAATTTGGGGATAAACTAAAGCTTTAGCCGCTGCTTGATGACAACGACGACACCAAAATAAACCGAGAGGGGCTGCTGTTCTTAATTGTACTTCTTGCCATTGATAAACACCCCGTTTGCTGGTGGGTAAATAATAAGTCCAACGATGGCAACTTTTGGAGGCAATCGCTTCTATTGGGTTTATTTTTGGCTGATCGAGAACTATAGGCAGGATATCTGTCACTTCTAACAGATTTATCGGCTGATTGCTCGTATTTTCTATCTCTAGGCTAATACTAAGATCGTCTCCCGCACTCACGGGTACAATGGCAAGACGACGCACTTTCAGGGGAAGAAGGGAACGACGGGGTAAAATTATCGATAAAATTAAAACAGCGCTCGTCGTGCCACAGATAGCATACAACCATCCCGCCATGGTATTGGTCGCAGCTCCGAAAAAACAGAGGGTAATGCCAATGATTACCCCACCACCGTAAGCGGGTAAAATACCGCGTTCTTCTAACCAAGTTTTCATAGAGTTTAGTGGTTTTGTCGTCTTTGCTAGAAAGCTAAAAATCAGGCCCACATCTCTATAATTCCCCCAAAATCCCTCTGATCAGCGAAGGGAGTCCTATCTCTTGCCACTATTGTTATTTTTCTTAACAAAACTTAACAATTGATGGCAAAATTTTGCTTGCTTTTGTCGGCAGATTTTGGGATAATATTTTTAAAAGAGTTTATTCATAATGGTAATCTAAGTGTTTAAATTTTAACACGACCATCCCATTATAAGACAATCATAACCCAAGCCGCCGCCAAAGTCAAGCGCTCACTCCTAATTATTTGTCGCCTGAAACTTCTAATTCCGTGGTCGGTGGGGGGTTGGGGATATTAGTTAAAATAACAAAGGTTGAAAACCGTGTTTGCGGGAAGCTGCGCCGATTTGTTCCATTTTAGGGACGGTAATTTGATTGCGTCCCCAGGAAAAATTAGTTTGCCAACCCTCCAACTCTAATAAAATCGCCTCAGCAAAACAGGCAAACATTTGACGAGAGGGAATATCCATATTAACGATTTTCATAATTTTCCAGTCAATATCGAGGGAATGCTCGACAATGCCGCCCTTAATCACCGAAATATCGGGGGCATTTAATACCATGCCTAAATTTTTCGGATAACCACCATCAATAATAATGCAGGGGCGCTTGAGTTTATCTAGATCAATTTCCACCCCTTTAGGCAGACTAGCCACCCAAACAATGATATCAGCTAGGGGTAAAGCCTCCTCTAGGGGAAGAATTTTACCGCGTCCTAACTCCTCTTGCAGAGATTGTAAACGCTCTTGATTGCGTGCCACACATATTAGTTCTTTTGTATCGGTTTTTTCATTTAACCAACGACAAACGGCGCTGCCGATATCTCCGGTTGCCCCGCAAACCACAACGGTAGATTGAGCTAAATCGATGCCCATTTTTTCAGCGAGGGTTTCCACCTGAGTGCAGATGACGTAAGCGGTGTGGGTATTACCGGTGGTAAAACGGCCAAAATCTAGCTCGATATTCCGCACCTGTCGATTATCTTTGAGATTAAATTCCTCGAAAATAATTGAAGAAAAACCACCGAGTGCGGTGATGTTGATATCACTTTTTTGAGCGAGTGCCATGGCATTTAGCACCTTACGAATAGCAGACTTTACCCAACGATTCGACAACATCTCCGGTAAAAAACAGGATTCGATATATTTACCTCTGATGGTTTGCCCCGTGATGCTGGTGACATGAAAATCATCGACAATTTGCGGGGGGGCAGCACACCAAAAATCTAATCCCTGGTTAGCATATTCAGGATAACCTAGATCGTCGGCGACCGATTGGGCGTGTTCTAAACTGGTAAGATGACCTATAAGACCAAACATTGATTGTTCTTTCGTTAGACTAGATGGCACTAGATAAAAATTAGGATATTGCTAAGAAATCGTTAAGACTCTTAAATATATTACACAAAAGCGCCGCTCTGTGTTGAGCGGCAGCAGGGCGAAAAAAAGAAATCTAGACGCTCAAGCTTTAGACGGCAGTTAATCCGTAGGCAGACATTCGCATAATATCACGGGTGCTGAAACCAATATTGCTTAAAGCTTCCCCGTAGCTAATCATAAAGTCTTCCACGAGGGCCTCTTTTTCCATACCGAGGACGCGAGCATCATCCTCGACTTGATTGAGCATTCTCCAGACAATGGGCAGATTAGCGCGATTTGCGGCTTCTAATTCCTCTTTAGCGGTTTCAAAGTTCGCTTTTAGCCATTCTTCGCCAAAATTGAGATGTAAATATTCGTCTTTAACTACGCCTTCAGTAATTTTACGGGCAAAAGGATCAGCAACAGGAATATAAATATTATAGGCAGCGATCGCAAAAGCTTCGATAATCAAAGATTGGATCAATAAACAGGTAACGATTTTACCTTCTGCGTAGGCAATTTGGAAGTTATTGTGCAGAGAGGAAAAGAATTCTTTGGCATAATCCATATCAGGAGTGATTTTCAAATTTTGGCCGCAAGCTTGAAAACCTTTCATGTGACGGTTTTCCATTTTTGCCAAACGGTGTAACTCTTCTTTGTTATCGGCGAGGATGTCTGCTAATTGAATATAATTGCTATTGGCCTCGTATTCGCCTTCAATAACGATGGCATTAATGCGACTATAGGCTGATTTATAGGTTTCGCTAGTGAAATCAAGCTCTAATGGTACAGCAAGCTCTGGCATAAACTCGATTGACTCCTATTTCTGACGAGATTTTTCCGACGTTCTTTCCAGTCTAGGGTAAGCTTTCTAGATGGAGTTATCTTTTTACGAGTCTAGCTCGATCGGTCTTTTTTGTATAGCTTGCCCTGAGAGGCAATCCCTTCTCAAGAGAGGAGATTGCTGGCTGTTTGCTCAAACCGTGGCTAAAGATTTCCAGCGCTCGGCCTGTTGTAAGATCGCTTTGGCTGCCTGTTTACCCGATAAAGTGGCTCCTTCCATGCTATCAATGTAATCCTGTTGGGTATAACTACCGGCAAGGAAAAAGTTAGCAATAGGAGTCGCTTGCGAGGGACGATAGACATCCATCCCCGGTGCTTCCCGATAGAGACTTTGTGCTAATTTCACCACACTAAACCAAGTCATATTTAACTCCCGCGAGGAGGGAAATAACTGATGGACTTGCGCTAAAACGTGCTGGGCGATATCTTCATTTTTAGCTTTAATAAAAGGATCCCCGGGGGTTAAAACTAACTGTAATAAAGAACCTTCTCCGGGGCGATAATAATCCCTAGGACTGGTGAGAGCAAGATCTGCAAAACAGGAAAAATCCGCTTGGTGGGTGTACAAAAGATTGTCAATTCCCACCGCTTTTTGCAGTTGTCGCCGTTTTTCGGCATCATTTAATTCCGTCACCCAACCGTCAAAACGCAATTGTACCGTGGCGACGGGGACGGCTTCTAGTCGGAAAATATTGTCAAAAATCGGCATTTTTCGCCAATCTTGGGGAATAAGACGCTGAATACCGGGGACATCACCAGCGCAAACATAGGCATCTGCGGTGATAGTTTCTGTGGTTTCTCCGTTAGCGACGATCATGCCATTAACTTGCAGATTTTCGCCCTCTCCAGAATAGAGAATTTCCCGCACTTGACGACGGGTAGAGATTTTGGTGCCCCGGGCTTCCAGATAGTTAATAATCGGTTTATGTAGGTATTCGTGGGGGGAACCTTCCAACATCCGCAGGACGGAAGCTTCGGTTTTAGCGGCAAAAAATTGGAAAATCGTCAGCATACAACGGGCTGAGATATTTTCCGTATCGATAAATCCTAACGCATAGGCGATCGGATTCCACATTTTTTTTAAACTGCCTTCATTACCGCCATGGCTACGAAACCAATCGGCAAAGCTAATCGAGTCCAGATCCCGAATCGTTTTCATCGCTCCTTGAAAGTCTATCAGACCGCGGACGATGGGACTTGTACCTAATGCCAGAGAATTAAAGATTTTATCGGCTGCTGAGAGTTGGGAGGAGGTAAAAAAGGCTTTTAAACCGTTAAAAGGCGCACCTGCGGCGAAACGGAAGTCTAATTCGCCGATTTTTCCCCCTTCGTTGATAAAAGTGTGGGTGTGTTCTTTGAGCAGTAGGGATTGAAAAGCGCCCACTTTTTTCATTAACTCAAAAAGATTATAGTAACAACCAAAAAAGACGTGCAAGCCCATCTCGATGTGATTACCGTCCGCATCTACCCAACTACCGACTTTTCCCCCGACAAAGGGACGAGATTCTAAGATTTCTACTGTACAGCCCGCATCGACCAGATCGATAGCTGTTGCCATTCCCGCTAATCCTGCACCAACGATCACTACTCGCATTTGTCAAGTTCCTGTTACAATTTTTCACTAAATCTTTATTTTACCCGATCGATCTGGTGTTTCTCGCTGGCGATTTTTTCAGGGTCGCTTGAGAGCGTGGCAGAATAATTGAGAGCATTCCTTTAGTCCTTGATTTGTGGTAGAACAAGGAATGATCTGATATGATAGGGCAATCGATTTGAGGAAGCAACAATACCCAAGTATGTCAAACCAAGAGAAGCAGCAGCTATCCTTGGAGTTCATATCAGAACTTTGTCCAAATGGGAACAAGAAGGCCAAATTCAAGCCATCAAAACGCCGTCAGGACAAAGACGATACGATATTGAGTCCTACCAAAGAAAATTTATCTCACCAGCTAGAGATACAGTTGTTTATGCCCGTGTCAGCAGCCGGGGGCAGCAAGAAGACCTCGCCAGGCAAATCAAGGCAATCAAGGAAAGATATCCCAGCGCAGAAATTGTCAGCGAAATTGGAGGGGGACTCAACTTCAAAAGAAAAAAACTTCTGGCCCTATTGGAACGAGTCATGTCAGGAAATATCGGAACAATTGTTGTCGCTCACAAAGACAGATTGGCAAGATTCGGGTTCGATTGGCTTAACTGGTTCTGTGAGCAATTTGACTGTAAAATCGTGGTTCTCAACGAGACAAACCTTTCTCCAGAAGCAGAAATGGTTGAAGACATCCTTGCTGTCCTCCACTGTTTCTCAAGCCGATTGTCCGGACTCAGAAAGTATAAAACTCAGATCGAGAAAGATCAAGATTTACCCGAGACCAGAACTCAAAAAAATATGGAATAAATGGATAGCTGCTTGTCGATATTGTTTCAATCAAGCTATTGCTTATCAGAAAGAAAATGGGCAGATAGGTAAGATAAAATTAAGAAACATTATCATGCAGTCAAGCCTACCTGAATGGGTTAAAGAAACACCATGTCATATAAGACAGAATGCTATCTTTGACGCTCATCAAGCTTACAATGCCAGCAAAGATTGTCAGTTTAGAAGTTGTCATGCTTCTCGACAAACTATGAAGTTTAATCATAGTAATTTTGCTCAGGGAAAATGGTATCCAAGCGTAACAAAAGGATTAGAGTTTGAATCGTCAGAACCTATACCATTGAAAAATGCTTACGCAACCCAGTTAATCAAAAGTAAATCGGGTGAATGGTTTGCCGTTTTTTTGAACGAAGTTGAACAAGAAGTTGAAAATTCTCACAATAATCTAATTAGTTTAGATCCTGGTGTTAGAACATTTTTAACGGGGTTTGATGGGCAAAAGTTTATTGAGATTGGGGCAAAAGACATGGGAAAAATTAATCGACTCTGTTCTTATTTAGATGATTTAATGAGTCGAATAAGCCAATCAAAAGGGCATCAAAAGAGCCAAATGAGAAAAGCCGCTAGTAGATTACGAACTCGTCTTAGAAATCTAGTCGATGAATGCCACAAGCAAACAGCACATTATCTAACTAAAAACTACGGGATGATCTTATTGCCAACTTTTGAAACGTCAGAAATGACCAAAAAGAATAAACGGAAAATAAGAACAAAAACCGCCCGTCAGATGTTAACTTGGTCACATTATCGATTTAAACAAGTATTAAAAAACAAAGCTGAGTTGAGTGGCTGTCAGGTTGTTGACGTGACAGAAGAATTCACCAGCAAAACTTGTACGAAGTGTGGTCATGTTCACCAAAAACTAGGTGGCTCAAAAGTTTTTAAATGCCCTGAATGTGGACACACTTTAAATCGTGACTTTAATGGTGCTTTGGGGATTATGCTCAAAGCTTTGTCGGATACGACCTTTACCGTTGTCAAAAATGGTAATGCTATTGTGGCACAATACAGTGATATACCCTGTTGTACCGCATAAATGTATCAGTTGCACTAGGGAGAAGTGATTTTGAAGCGATCGCTAGATGGGAGACAGGGATTAATTATTGTCACTATTATTTGGATATTGGGGATATTAGTCGATAGATTCTGGTTTAGTCTCGATCATACCATTCCTGCTTGGGATCAGGCTGATTATCTCAACGGTGGGATTATCTATACCCAAGCTTTCCAAAATCCGCGCTGGTTTGACGGGGATTGGTGGCGCAGTTTATGGCTAATGTCCCCGAAAATTCCCCCTTTAACCTATCTTTTAACGATTCCCTTCTTTAATCTCTTTGGTATTAGTCTTGACGCGGGTATGTGGGTAATGGCTATCTATAGCGCCCTACTGCTCTTTTCTGTGTACGGATTGGGAATTATCCTCTTTAATGGGACTGTAGCTTTATGGGCGGTCTTAATCTGTCAATTTCTACCGGGTTTATACTATTATCGCCTCGAATATCTCTTAGATTTTCCCTTAGCGGCAATTGTAACGTTTTCTTACTTCTGCTTGACATGGTGGCGATTTAGTGGTCAAGGCTGGCTAAAAGCGATCGCTTTCGGGATTTCTTTCGGTTTAGGGATGTTAGTCAAACAAACCGCCCTATTTTTCCTCTTTTTACCGATTTTGTGGGTATTGGGCGAAAATCTCCAGCGAAAACGTTGGGGCAATCTAGCGCAATTAATGCTCAGTTTTTTGACGGCAGCATTGTTAATCTTTCCCTGGTATCGGACGAATTGGTTATTAATGTTAACTGCGGGCAAACGTGCCACGGTAGATTCGGCGATTTTGGAGGGAGATCCGCCTCTTACCAGTCCAGACGCATGGACATTTTACGCCCAAGTTTTACCCTATTTTCTTTCTTGGGTGTTGTTATTAGTTCCCCTGGTGGGATTATTAATCTCCTTACGTCATAGAAAAACCGAAGATAAGGTTAATCGTCCTGTGTGGATTTGGTTAGGAGTTTTTCTGCTGGGGGGATACCTATTATCATCCCTCAATATCAATAAAGATGCTCGTTATATCTTGCCGCTTTTACCGACTTTATCCTTAATTTTATCCGTTGGTTTATTATCTTGGCGCGGTCGTTTTGCCCCCAGTATCCGTTGGGGAACGATAACTATTGCCGCTATCCTCACCAGCTTAAATTTATTCCCCTTGGGGGGAGATATAATTACTAACGTTTTCAGTCCCGAATTACAACACCATCCCTATTTAAAAACCGGCTGGCAACAGGAAGAAGTAGTTAAAGAGATTCTAGCCGATTCTCCCTATCTTCGCAGTACCCTAGGGGTTTTACCTTCCACCCCCGAATTAAATCAACATACTTTCTCTTTCTACGGTGGTAAAAATAATTCACAGGTTGCCGGCAGACAGGTGGGAGTTCGGGAAGAAGATATCGAAAAGGATGTCAATTCTTTAGATTGGTTTTTAACTAAAACTGGTGAACAGGGTTCTGTCCCCGATGTCCAGAAAAAAATTGTTAATCGAGTCGCCACCGGGCAAGATTTCCAAGTGGAGAAAACTTGGCAGCTACCGGATGATAGTACCCTTTCTCTACACCGTAAAATAGACCCCTCCGTCACGGTTAAACCCCTTGAAACTGCGCCAAAACAGGTGGAATTAAGAGAGATTGCCATTGCCGAAAAAGCTTCTCCTAATCAACCCATTCCCGTGGTTTACAAATGGGCAGGAGACTGGCAACAATTAAAGTCAGGGATAGTGATTTTAACCTGGCAAGAAGTGGACGGTAAGGATTATTGGATGCACGATCACGGTATTGCTATGGGGGAATTAATGGCAGAAAAATTAAGTCCAGAAGAGCAACAAAAGGGTTTTGAAGTTACTGAAAAAACCGCCATGCAGTCGGCAGCAACCCCCGGAGTTTATCGCTTATCTGCTGTCTATCTCAATCGGGAAACCGGGGAAACCTATCCGATTAAAACTAATGCTCAAATTACCATCGATCCTCAAGTCTCCAAGTTAGCAACGCCCGAATTAGATTTAGTGACCCAATTGCGCTTAAAGTCTGCTAATATTGGTCAAGGATTAACGGGTATCGAACCAATTTTTGAGTTAACTAATCGTATCAATCAATACGATTCTATTCAGGATTATGTGCTGCAATCAGACAAGGCTTTTTCCTATCGTTTACAGCAACAAAATCCCCCCGATAAATTATCTTTAGCCTACGGATTAGCAATTTCTAAGGTACTACAACAGGATGTGGCAGGGGCAATAAAAGCCACCGAGGAAATGATTAAAATTGACCCCTATAATCCCTATCATTATGCTTATCAAGGTTTTATTTATCTCTACGATTGGCAACCGCAAGCAGCCCAAAAAGTCTTAGATCAAGCTAGACAATTAAATCCCGATAGTGAGGAAATTAAGACTTTAAATGCAGTGGCTGCCTTGATGGGGGGAAATCTCGTTAAAGCTTGGCAATTATGGCAGTCAAATTAAAATAGAGTGAGAAGTGGGGTGTGGGGTGTGGGGTGTTTTCTCAGTGAACTGATAACTGATAACTGACTCCTAACCCCATGGTAGATGTGGGATTTTTGCAGGAGTTCTATTTTCCGACAAAGATAAGTAAAAATTATTGATTTACTGCAAAAACTTGAGAATATTTAAATTAACATTCCGCAATATTTATAAATTCTTAAAAATTAATTGAGAAAGATTTTTATTTAACAACGACGTTATGATGGTAACAGCGATTTGATAGAATTTCATAGTGGGTTATTCTGTGCTTTTTTGGGCAGCAATGGTTGAAACCCTTGCCACACCTAGAAGGTGATCCTAATTAAAACGGCTAAATCAGTCAATTTCACCCACAACGATGATCTTTTTTTTATGTAGTTTTATTGCAAAAAAAAAGTTTTTTTGACAAAAAGCACAAAGTATGATAGGAAACCAAGGTATTTCTGGTTGCGAGTAATTATTGTATAGAAGGGAGAAGGGTGTGGGGTGTGGGGTGTGGGGTGTGGGGAAGTGGGGTGTGGGGAGAATAA
This sequence comes from Microcystis sp. M109S1, assembly GCF_020247025.1. Classification (NCBI taxonomy): domain Bacteria; kingdom Bacillati; phylum Cyanobacteriota; class Cyanophyceae; order Chroococcales; family Microcystaceae; genus Microcystis; species Microcystis sp. M109S1. The sequence continues at coordinate 14,405 of NZ_JADBRW010000020.1, read as the reverse complement.
ATAAAAATAATCTCCTGACTCCTGCCTCCTGCCTCCTATCTCACCATTGAGATCACTGCTGTAACAACTCCCTTGGATCGGTGACTTCCCCTTTAATCGCTGCCGCTACCACCATCGCCGGACTCATCAACAAAGTACGCCCGGAAGCGGAACCTTGACGACCTTTAAAGTTACGATTGGAGGAGGAGGCGCTGATCTGATCTCCCTGCAATTTATCGGGATTCATGGCTAAACACATGGAACAGCCCGCCTCGCGCCATTCAAAGCCCGATGCTAGGAAAATTTGGTCTAATCCTTCCGCTTCCGCCTGTTTTTTGACTCTTTCGGAACCGGGGACGATAAAAGCTTTCACATTGGGGGCAACACGATGACCTTGGGCAAATTTGGCCGCTTCGCGCAGATCACTGATCCGGCCGTTAGTACAGCTACCGACGAAGCAGACATCGATTTTTGTGCCTTTAATTGGGGTGCCGGGGGTGAGTTTCATGTATTGATAGGCTTCCTCTGCGATCGCTCTTTCACTGGCCGGTAAACTTTCGGGAGTGGGAATGACTTCGTTAACCCCGATTCCTTGGCCCGGAGTAATCCCCCAAGTAACTGTGGGTTCGATTTCACCGGCATCGAAGACCACTACATCGTCATAAACCGCATCGGCATCGCTTTTAATGCTTTCCCACCAATTAACCGCACTTTCCCAGTCTTTAGGCGCAAAATCACGACCTTTGAGGTAATCGTAGGTGATCTGATCGGGGTTGATATAACCACATCGGGCCCCACCTTCGATCGCCATGTTACAAATCGTCATTCTTTCTTCCATGGACATCCGTTCAATTGTACTGCCGGCGTACTCATAGGCGTAACCAACACCGCCTTTAACGCCTAATTGACGGATAATATGGAGAATTACATCTTTAGCATAGACACCGGGGTTTAAATCGCCGTTTACCTCCACTCGACGCACTTTTAATTTCGATAGGGACAGGGTTTGGGTAGCAAGAACATCGCGCACTTGGGAAGTTCCGATCCCAAAAGCGATCGCCCCAAAAGCTCCGTGGGTGGAGGTGTGGGAGTCACCACAGGCGATCGTCATCCCCGGTTGGGTTAGACCCTGTTCGGGAGCGATCACATGAACTATGCCCTGATTGCCGGAACCGATGCCGTAGAAAGGAATATCATTGGTTTGAACATTAGTTTCGATCGCCCGGATCATTTCCTCGGCCAAATCGTCAAGGAAAGGACGCGCCTGATTTTCGGTGGGGACGATGTGATCGACGGTGGCAATAGTCCGTCCTGGAAATAATACTTTTAAACCCCTTTCTTTTAGCATCGAAAAAGCTTGCGGACTGGTGACTTCATGCACTAGATGCAGTCCGATAAATAATTGTGTCTGTCCACTGGGAAGAATCTTAACCGTGTGTGCGTCCCAGACTTTATCGAATAACGTTCTTGCGCTCATTGACCTTGAAATGATAGTCATCTCCCTAATCATATCAGCTAACCTGATCCGATAAATATTAATTTTTTCTTTTCTCTTGGTTAGTAGGGATAATAGGTAAATAGCTCTGTTTTTGCCAGAGATTAAAACCATCAGTTTTTGAGTGAAAGAAACGACTTTCGCCAATAACTATTTGAGTAATTACTTCTGCTCCTTACCCCCCGATCCCTATAATTTTTAAATAGGATTTAGCATAACATTTTCTAGGTTTGACTAACCCCTCAGTCCATAGCAAAAAAAAATTATTCTTTTCTTGTCACTGATAAATTATGCTCGCTAACTTTCCTGTTCAGATAAATTTCTCCGAGAACAATTAATCCTAGAATCAGAGGTAAACTCAGCCATGCTCCTAGGATTCTTAAGTAGTTAATACTAATAGCAATCAGGAGAGTTACCCCGATATAAATAATTGCTACTTGTGGATGAGACAAGCCAGATTTGTGTAATCTTTGATAAAGGTGACTGCGGTGAGCTTGGAAGATATTTTCCTTTCTTATTAATCGACAAATAAGGGTATAAATAGCATCACCAATCAGAGGTAAAGTGATAGTTAAAGCTGACCAAGCTTGACTTTGATTGCCCTGGTTGTTAAGTAAAACCATAGCGACAATTGCCCCTAAACTGGTGCTACCCACATCACCCATAAAAATTTTTGCTGGCGACCAATTCCAGAGGAGAAAACCGCCTAAAGCTGCCACTAAAAGCCATAAAATTGGTTGCTGAAAATAGAGAGAGAGAAATCCTAATTGTACCGCCGTACAGCCAGCCACCAAGCCATCGAGACCATCCATAAAATTATAAAAATTAATGATCGCGGTCAGGCCGATAATTGTGAGAATAATAGCCAAAACTTTGCCGCCAAAACCCAAATCTGATAGCCACGATTGGGGAAAAGCACCGAAAAAAGTGACCGCAACACTAGCGGAGGATAACTGCACTAAATAGCGAATACTAGAGGGAATACTGCGACGATCATCGAGAAGGCCGATAATAATTAAAGGAGTCAGGGACAACCACAGGGGAATGAGAGGTAGGGAAGGAGGAAGGAGAAAATAACTGAGGCCGCTGGTCAGAGCAAAAGCGACAACAAAACCGAGTCCACCCCCCCTAGGTGTGGGTTGACTATGGCTGCTACGCTCATTGGGAATATCTAACAATTGTTGGCTAAAACGTTGTTTAATCAGGGCAACCACCAGAAAACTAATCAGAAAACTGATAACTGACAGTAGGGATAATAACATAGGGATTTTTGCGCTCAGATTAATTATCGATCCTACGTTGTTCGGTGACAAAAAGTGCAGATATTGCCATCGTGGTTTTAGTCAGTGTCAGCATCCCACTTCCAAAGCTAAGGCGCTCTGGAGTTTGGGGAATATGATCAGCAATTTTAGGTTTAACCTACTCTCGATCGCTTTTTACCTGACTGATGCGACGAACGTTTAAAACATCGATCATCAGCTTAATTTGACTAACACAGCGTTCAAATTGTTGCAGGTCTTTTACTTCAATTTTCAGGGAAATTAAAGCGGGTTTACCGAAATTAGTCTTAACTCCGGCATTGCGAACGTTAATATTTTGGTCACTTAAACGAGAGAGAATATCTTTTAAAACCCCGACGCGATCGATCACTTCAATCTGAATATTTACCGGATAAGTTTGATAACGTCCCTGGTCATCTATAGGGTTCCAACTAACAGGAATTAAGCGTTCAGCTTCGGCTTTTTCCACATTCGAGCAGCCCTGACGGTGAATAACAATGCCTTCCCCCGCATGGGCAACTATACCGGTAATATTTTCTCCGGGTAAAGGACAACAACAACCGGCCAAACGATAGACTAATCCCTCCACACCGGCGATCGGTGATTTACTAGCAGGTAAAGCCCTTTGAACGGGAGAAGGTGGTAGAATCAATTGGGAATCAGTCAGGACATCGGGCGGATTTTTGACCGTTAAAATTTCCTGTTGATTTTTAACTGCTTCTTGCAGACGATTAACCACATTTTTTAGGGTAACTTCGCCGTAACCTAAGGCCGCCAATAAATCATCTACTGCCACATAATTGCACTGTTTAGCCACCGATTGCATTCGTTCTGATTTCAGCAGGGCATCGAAGCCAGTTTTACCCAATTCTTTCTCTAATAAATCACGACCTCGGCTAATATTTTCTTCTCGTCGCGATTTTTTGTACCATTGCCGGATGCGATTTCTGGCGCTAGGAGTAACGACAAAATTTAACCAATCTAAACTAGGGTGACTATGCTTGCTGGTGAGAATTTCCACCAGATCACCATTTTGCAAGGGAGCATCAAGAACTGACCATTTACCATTAATTCTTGCCCCTTTCATCTGATTACCTACTTCGCTATGAATATGATAGGCAAAATCTACCGGTGTCGCACCTTGGGCGAGGGCCACCACATCACCTTTGGGGGTGAAAACATAGATATCTTCTTCAAAGAAATTATTTTTCAGACCATCCATGTATTCTTGGCCATCTTTCAGGTCTTTTTGCCAGTCAAGAAGATTACGCAGCCAAGAGAATTTTTCATCCGCAGCGGTTAAAGTTGTTTGACTAGAACCAGTTTCTTTATACTTCCAATGGGCTGCAATCCCGTATTCAGCAACATGGTGCATTTCTAGGGTACGAATCTGCACTTCTAGGGGACGGGCATTTAAACCAACAACGGTGGTATGGAGGGATTGATAACGGTTAGCTTTTGGTAAACCGATATAGTCTTTAAAACGGTTAGGAATCGGAGTAAATTGGTCGTGAACTATGGCTAAACAACGATAACATTCCTCTTTGGTTTCGACGATAATGCGGACGGCGGCTATATCATAAATCTGCTCGAATTCTTTGCCTTGATTGTGCATTTTATGATAGATGCCGTAGAGATGTTTGGGGCGACCCTGTAAATCAAGAACTTTTATGCCAATTTCTTGCAATTTTTCCCGCAATGTGTTAGTGACGGTTTCGATGCGGGCCTCTCGATCGATACGTTTTTCCGATACCAATAACTGCACAGTGCGATAAGCATCGGGTTCGAGGTATTTAAAGCATAAATCCTCTAATTCCCATTTAAATCGCCCAATCCCTAAACGGTTAGCCAGAGGAGCAAAGATTTCTCTAGTTTCGAGGGCGATGCGTTGCTGCTGTTGCGGGGTAAGGTGTTCGAGGGTTTGCATATTGTGCAGGCGATCGGCTAATTTGACCACGATGACGCGGATATCTTGAGCCATCGCCAGGAACATTCGGCGAAAATTCTCCGCTTGCCGTTCAGTTTTGCTAGAAAAGTTGAATTTGGAGAGTTTTGTCACCGCTTCCACCAAATTACGCACCTCAACACCGAATCTAGCCTCGATTTCTTCGGGGGTGACTTCCGTATCTTCCACCACATCGTGAAGGAATCCGGCTGCGATCATTGCCCCATCACCCCCCAGATCCCGCAGTAATCCCGCTACGGCTATAGGATGGGCGATATAGGGTTCCCCGGATTTGCGATACTGGCCCTCGTGGAGTTTGTGGGCGAAATTAAAAGCCTTGCAGATTAAATCGATATCGGGATTCTGGGGGTCGTTTTCGTAGGTAATTAGGCATTCTTTCAGCCAATCGGGTAAAACTAACGCTTTTTTCGGTTCCGTGGCCCGGGGAAGGACGGTGAGGGTTTCTGGTTGGATGGCAGTGATGGCGTTCATGGTTAGATCGGGGGGATAATAGGGACGAGAGGGGGGGGAGACGGATAACTAGAAAATTATTAGGCCGAAGGGATGCCAGATTGCTTAACTCTCTAACACTGGAATCGGATCGATCGGCGAAAAGGGCGGGATTCTTTTAAGTTTTTGTCTCTGCTCGGGAGGAGGACTTGCAACCGTGATGGCAAATCGTTAATCTTATGTAACAAATTCTAACGCGCTTTGTATTGGATGCTACCGACAAATTACCATCAAGCCTACAAATCTTTGTTAAGAAAACTGGAGGATTTCAGTCTTGCCCTTCTGGATGGGGAGGCTTCCACGGGGTTACAATCTTTTCAAGCTTTACAAACCTGTCTAGAAGGGGAGATATTGTCACTAAATGATGACAATTTAAGCCCAGAGGTGGCTAATCGTTGGCGCGCGGTCCAGACGGAACTATATCGATCCTGGCGATTGCTGGAGACGGACTGGTTATTTTTGGCCTCGGCGCGACAAGGACGGGAGAAACGTTTACAGATAATTAGCGATCGAGTGGCGACTTTAAAGGGGTATTGTCGGGTTTTGTTAGGGGAAGTTGTCGATTAGTGATTAGGGTTGGCTGAATAAATCTGAAAACCTTGTTGGGTAACACTTTTAGACTTTTTGTCAATCAAAAAGTAGCGGATATGGGAGTGAGCGGGGGAAAATTCAGGGAAAAAGTCCCTGAAAATTAGCTAATTGACCCCCTCAAAATCGGTAAAACCCTACACCCTACACCCCACACCCCACACCCTATCCCCACCAACAAACTTTTTGCTGCAAACCCTAATTAAATGCTCGATCGCCGTTTGTGTGGCATACTTGACCCTAAGTCATAACTTTTATCGTTACCGATCGCGTCATGTTGGAAATTAAAGACCTAAAAATTGCCTACCCGACAGAATTAAGTTCTCCCTCTTGGGCGATCGATGGGGTATCTTTTAGTATAGGCAAAGGGGAAACTTTGGGATTAGTGGGTGAATCTGGTTGTGGAAAATCGACCATCGGTAAGGCTATTTTAAGGTTATTACCCAATCGCACTCACGTGGAAGGTGAGATTACCTTTGAAGGGCGATCGCTTTTATCTTTATCTAGCAAACAGTTAGAAAAGTTTCGCGGGGAAGCGGTGGGATTAGTCTTTCAAGATCCGATGACGCGACTGGATCCGCTGATGACTATTGGCGATCATTGTGTGGAAACTTTGCAAGCTCATCGGACGGATTTAACCTATCGTCAAGCTAAAAGTCAAGCTTGTACTGTCCTAGAAAAAGTCAAAATTCCTGCTAATCGTTGGTCCCAATATCCTCACGAATTTAGTGGGGGAATGCGGCAAAGAGTGGCCATTGCTTTAGCTTTATTATTAAACCCTAAGTTAATTATTGCCGATGAACCCACCACCAGTTTAGATGTGACAGTTTCGGCGGAAATTCTGCGGGAATTAAAGCGTTTATGTAGCGAGGAACAGATGGGATTATTGTTAATTTCCCATGATTTAGCGATGGTGGGAGAATATTGCGATCAATTAGCGGTGATGAAGGGGGGCAAAATTGTCGAATCAGGATTGGTAAAAACAGTTTTTAAAGCGCCTCAACACCCCTACACTCGTTCTCTTTTGACTGCCGCTTTACACCTACAGTTACGGGAGGAAAAATCAACGGCAATTCAAGGCAAGGAAACGGTGTTAAAGGTGGATAATTTAAAACAGTATTATAGCCTAGAAGGTAACTTTTTAGATAGTTTTTTCAAGAAAGAAAAGAAATTTATTAAAGCGGTAGATGAAGTCAATTTTGAACTGTATCGAGGGGAAATTTTCGGTTTAGTTGGGGAATCGGGGTGTGGGAAAAGTACCCTATCGAGAACCCTATTACAGTTAATTAAACCCACTGGGGGAAAAGTGGAATTTTTAGGAGAAGATTTAACCCCTTTGTCGGGGGAAAAAATGCGTCCAAAACGGCGCTTAATGCAGATGATTTTTCAGGATCCCCTCGCTTGTCTCAATCCTCTAATGACGGTGGGAGAAAGTATTGCCGATCCGCTTTTTATCCATCAAAAAGTTAATCTAGAAACGGCTAAAAAACAGGTTTTAGAAATGTTAGATCGAGTCGGGTTAACACCGGTAGAGGAATTTTATCGACGCTATCCTAGAGAGTTATCGGGAGGACAACAGCAAAGGGTAGCCATTGCTCGCGCTTTAATTACTCGTCCAGAATTAGTTATTTGTGATGAACCGGTTAGTATGCTCGATGCTAGTGTCCAAACACAGGTTTTAGAGTTAATGTTAGAGTTACAAAAGTTATTTAATCTAACTTATTTATTTATAACTCATGATCTTTGGTTAGCGAGATTCCTCTGCGATCGAATTGCGGTGATGACTGCGGGTAAAATAGTTGAAATGGGTGACACTGAACAAATTTTTAGCCATCCCCAACACCCCTACACCCAAAAATTAATCGCAGCAGCCCCGAGAATTTATCCCGATAGGAACTAAAATTGCTCTGGGGGTTTATAATTGTTATTATCTAGATATAGTTAGGAAAGACAAAATGGCCAGACAACTTCAGATAACTCTCCCTGAAGATACCATGCAACTTCTCGATCGATGGTTGGCAAGTAGTGATTATCCTGAAAAAGAATATAATAATTTAATTAATGAAGCGATTAAATTATATATTATGGAACAACAGAGAAACTACCTCAAGCAACAATTAAAGGAAGGAGCTATTGTTAGAGCAGAAAGAGATTTAAATTTAGCACAAGATTGGTTTTCTCTAGAGGAAAAATTATGGTAATAATGATTATTTTTAAAGTTAAAAAACTGCTCAAAAAATTCGTCTTTAGTCTCCAAGAGGAAGGATGGAAACCAGCACTCAAAAAGACGAAACGAAAAGTTATTAAAATTCTCACAGGAAAGAGTTCCTCTGAATTTGAAGAACAGGTGCTTGAAAGTGCTAAATTAGCCGAACCCCGACCCCTAGAAATTGCCAGTAGTGACAATCCTTTAGTCTCGATTATTATTCCTGTTTATAACCAATTTGCCTACACCTTTAACTGCTTGGAATCCTTAAGTGTTAACCTAAGTTCTGATTTAGCTTATGAAGTAATCATTGTTAATGATGCTTCCAGCGATGAAACCTTAGAACAATTAGCCACTTTAGTTACAGGAATCAAAATATTAACTAATGCAGAAAACTCTGGTTTTATTCGTTCCTGTAATTATGGGGCTAGTCAAGCAAAAGGTCAATACCTATATTTTCTCAATAACGATACTAGAATTCTGGAAAACTGTCTAGAAAGTTTAGTGAAATTAATTATCAATAATCCCCAAGTTGGTGCGGTGGGTTCTAAGTTAATTTATGCTAATAGTAAACAACAAGAAGCGGGGGGAATTATCTGGAATTCTGCCGATGGTTGGAATTATGGACGCTTAGATAGTCCCGAGGAACCGGAATATAATTATGTGCGTCCTGTGGACTATTGTTCGGGAGCAAGTTTATTAGTTCCTACAGATTTATTTAAGCAATTAGGTGGTTTTTGTCAAGACTTTATCCCCGCATATTACGAAGATACAGACTTATGTTTTGCCCTCCGAGAATTGGGTTATCAAGTTCTCTATCAACCCCAATCTAACGTCATTCACTACGAAGGAATCACCTCGGGAACAGACCTTTCCAGTGGGATCAAACAATATCAAGTTATTAATCAAACTAAGTTTCGAGAAAAATGGTCAAAGGTATTAACCAAACACCTAGATAACGATGCTAATAATGTACCCAAAGCTGCCCGACGTTTACAAGGAAAACCGACAATTTTAGTCATCGATTCCTACGTTCCACTATACGATCGAGAATCCGGCTGTGTGCGTTTATTAAATATTCTTAAGCTACTGCTCAATTTAGGCTATTCAGTGATTTTCTTTCCCGATAATGGCTATCCCGAACAACCCTATACTTCTGTACTGCAACAGATGGGAATTGAAGTTATTTATGGCACACCACAAAGATATAATCTAGAAGAAAAATTAATCAAATATTTACCCCTGATAGATGGAGTTTGGTTGTGTCGTCCCGAATTGTGCGATAAGTATATGGATTTAATTCGCTTAAAAACAAAAGCACCAATTATTTATGATACAATTGACCTGCATTTTCTACGTTTAAAACGACAAAAAGACTATCTCGATCCCAGTTACCAAAATACTAGCTGGAGTTGGCAAACCTATCAGAAATTAGAGTTAAACTATGCTAATCAAGCGGAAGCAACCGTGGTAGTAACCGAAGACGAAAAGCAGGTTTTATCCTCTTTAGGAGTGAAAAATGTTTGGGTAATCCCCAATATTCACGAGGAAATTTCCCTGTCAGAAAAAGTTGCCTTTGACCAGCGAGCCGGTTTAGTATTTATTGGTAGCTACAATCACCCTCCTAATATTGATGCAGTTAAGTGGTTATGTTTAGAAATTATGCCCTTAGTTTGGGCATCTCGTCCCGATATTACCGTTAATTTATTGGGAAGTAACCTCAAGGATGAAGTGAAAGAATTAGCCAGTGATAAAGTTATTGTTACGGGTTATGTTCCCGAAGTAGAACCCTATTTTCAAAAGAGTCGTGTTTTTGTCGCACCCCTGCGATTTGGTGCGGGAATGAAGGGTAAAATAGGTCAAAGTCTTTCCCTAGGATTACCGACTATTACCACAAAAATTGGTGCCGAAGGTATGGGATTAATTGACCACCAAGATGTTTTAATTGCCGATACTGACGAGGAATTTGCCCGAGCGGTGATCGAACTCTATGATCATAGGGAATTGTGGCAAAAACTCGCTGATAATTCCCTAGAAACTATTAAGAGATACCAACCCGCTACCGTGCAAACTAACCTACAAGCTTTGTTATCGAATCTAGGAATTATTGCTAAGGATAGTTAACAAGAAAAAAGCTCATTTCTCCCACAGGTCTATTCTATGTCACCGCCACCAAATAAACTCTAGAATCCGCAATTTTGCAGAATTAAAAACCTATTGAGAGGCATTACTGATTTGATAAACGCCAACTTTTTCTAGAAGGAATTACTGACTATAATGCCATAGGTTGCCTCGAAAAAGTTGACAAGACAATCTAAAAAACTTGGCAATTAATGCCCGTTTATTTCTGACTAACGACTGAATTATCATTTTTCCCTTTCCCCTTTTTCCTTGAAAAAATATGCCAACTTATCCTGATATCTCCAGTCAAGCTTTTAAACATCCCCTAGATCAGCAAGCTGAACAGGCCTTAAGATCAGTTCCGGGGTTTGACTTATTAGCGAAAAGTTTTTCCGAATATCTCTATGAACGTCCCCAGCAAATTTTATTAATGGGCAATGATCTAAAAGTCGGACCGCGTCAATACGCCACTTTATACGGTATATATCGCCAATGTCTGCGGGATTTAGATATGTTCCCAGAACCGAATCTTTATGTCAGTCAAAACCCTTTAGCCAATGCCTATTCTTTGGGTTCGGAACATCCCTACATTGTCCTTAATACTGCCCTTTTAGACCTATTAGATGAAGAAGAAACTCGGGTAATTCTTGCCCACGAATTAGGTCATTTAAAATGCGATCATAGTATTTTAATTCAAATGTCTTTTTGGGTGATGGGGGCGGCTAATTTCCTTGGGGGCATCACCTTAGGACTAGGAAAAGCCATTACTACCGGTCTAGTTTATGCCTTTTATGAATGGCGAAGAAAAGCAGAATTATCAGCAGACAGAGCCGCTTTATTAGTTAGCGATGATTTAAATTTAGTCCTGAGAACTTTAATGAAATGTGCAGGAGGAAGTCAAAAATATCTGCATGAATGCAACTTAGAAGAATTTATTCGCCAAGGGGAAGCCTACCGACAATTAGACCAAGATAACTTAAACCAGATTTATAAATTTCTCATTTATAATGGCGGTAATGGTTCCTTTTTAACCCATCCTTTTTCCGTAGAAAGAGTGCATTATCTACAGCAATGGTTTAACTCGGAATCCTATCGTCAAATTCGCCGGGGAAACTATGCCAAAACAGGGGTAAAAAGCTCAATTAATGTTGATGCTCATGATAGCGAAAGCGAAAGATTGAGGCGACAAATAGCAGAACTACAAGCAGAAATTGAACGGGCAAAAAGACAAAAAAACCACGAATAACCTATACGAAGGCGGTCGGCGGTCGGCAGCTTTGTTCTCCCCACACCCTACTTCCCCCACACCCCACACCCTTTACTGATCACTGAAAATTCCCTCCTCTGTGTTTTGCCGATTTGGTGGGTACAATAGAGATATCGGAGACTGAGAATAGCAATTCTCCCTACGATTATCGATAAACACTTACCCCCACTCTCTCTTTTTTGTTCTACTGCCCATGCTCCAAGATACCCAATCTATTCGTTACTATCAAAGACTAACCGATGACATGGTGGATCTTTGGCACCGTGGCTCGCGTTTTGATGAGATCCGGCTATATGTAGAAGGCTATTTAGCCTGTTTACGCGATTCTAATTCCATAGAACCCTATCTAATTCATCGTCTCGAAGAAGAAATATTTCGCTTCTTGCGAGATCCCTCTAATTTTGAATATCTCTCCCCCCAAACCCAAACCCAAACCGAAGCAGATTATGGCTATTATTAACCTTTACTCTTGCCTCATCTCCACAAGCAATTTAAATGCGCGGACAGCTGATCAGGAGAATTGGGGATTTTTACCAGAGAGCTACTGAGCTTGACAGGAACGGGATTGGGTCATCTGTAGGACAATAGTATCGATCGCTTTCACCAGGGCCTGTCCAGAAACCCGTTGATTATTAACGATAATGCTAAATAACATCGGTTCTTGGTTGGGGTTTTCTAGATAGCCCGATAAAGCCCGCACACCGGTAAGAGTGCCGGTTTTAGCGTAAACTGTGCCAGTAGCGGCCGTCTGACGCATTCGGTTTCTCAGGGTGCCACTAATTCCCGCCACTGGTAAGGAAGCATAGAAAGTATCTCGATTAGGAGAATAATACATCACCCGCAAAATTTCCACGATCGAGCGGGGAGTAGCGGTATTACGGCGGGATAATCCCGAACCATCGGCTAAACGAAAACCACTGGGATTGATGCCCAATTGTGCCAAGATGGCAGTAACATTTTTAGAACCGCCGATAAAGCGAAAAAGAGTTTCAGCGTAGAAATTATTACTTCTCTGATTAGTGATATTAACCCAATCGCGCAGGGATTTCTTCTGAATCGTCGTTTCCGGGTTCATCACTTGTAAAGCGGCAGCCGTGGTAAATAACTTTGTATTAGAAGCAGGGATAAAATAGCGATCAGCGTTATGACTATAAATAACTGTTTGGCGATCGATAGATTCGATTAATATACCCCACTGATTGGGAGCTTGACTGATAATTTTATCGATATTTGCCCCAATCAATTGAGTACAGGTATTATCGATGTTATTGTTTTCTGGAGGGGGAACGTATAATTCTATGGATTCGTTCGACGAGGAAGGATAGGGATAAACAGACAGATTAACTTGAGCGATGCTAGGGTAGGCCAAAGCGATAGTGGCGACACTGGCCACTGTCAGGGAATTAAGGCAATTGAGGAGTTGTTTCATGCTGTGTTTGTGTAAGAGTCTGGTTTCCGTGAGCGTTCGCACCATTGTACCAGTTGTCGCTCAAGTGTCAAAGTTACCTTTCTAACAAATTTTAGCGGCCGATTCTCACCAATGCCAGAGAAGAAAGCTTGTGATAGCCCGGAACTGCACCGATACCCCTTCTCAAGACTGGTTGGGATTTTTCTGGGTTCCAAAATCGTGCTATTTTGATAGCCGTGACATTACTGCTGACAATTTGGGGATAATAAAAGCAAAGTGTCGGAAAAGGGATGTCAGATTCATGTATTCTGTCTCAGATGATTCCAAAACAATGACGAATACCAGCCGTCAAACTGTGCTAGAGACGTTAAACTTACAAAAAACTTATCGGACGGGATTCTGGTTAGATAAAAAAATCGAATCCTTGAAAAACTGTACTTTAATTGTCCATGAGGGCGAAACTTTTGGATTATTAGGCCCGAACGGGGCCGGCAAAACCACGCTCTTAAAAACCCTTTTGGGGATTGTCCGACCCACTTCTGGACGGGCCTTGATTCTCGGTCAGCCAATTGGCGATCGCTCGGTCAGGCAACGCATCGGCTATCTTCCCGAAAATGCCTACTACTACGACTATCTCACCGGCTGGGAATTCCTACAATTAATCGGCGGCATTTTTCAAATTCCCTCTTCTGTGCAAAAAAAACGCATTCCTGAATTATTGGATTTAGTGGGATTAGACCGCAAAACTGCCCAGAAAAAGCAATTGCGTCAATATTCTAAGGGGATGATGCAACGGATTGGTATAGCCCAAGCATTAATCAATGATCCAGAATTAGTCTTTCTCGATGAACCGATGTCGGGACTGGATCCTATCGGTCGCTATCAGGTGCGAGAAATTATTCAATCCCTCAAACAACGGGGGAAAACTATCTTTTTTAACTCTCATATTCTCTCCGATGTGGAACAAATTTGCGATCGCATTGCCCTGTTGGCCCGGGGAGAATTACTCTGTGTTGGTTCCCTCGAGCAAATTCTCGGTCGTGCTGATGTCTATCAGGTGATTGTTCAAGGTGGTAGGGAGGATCAACTACAGCAATGGCTCCTCGGTTTGCATTGGCGCGATCATTGTTGGCACGGACAATTACAGGGAGAACCCGCTGCTTTTCTGGCTGCCCTGCCTAGTATCGATGCTCGCTTGATTAGTCTTAATTTAGCTCGTGCTTCCCTAGAAGAATTTTTTATCGACCAATTACGTCAGCGCGGTATTACCTCTAGTCAATAAGCACTCTCATGCCAAATCCGTTTTTAGTAATATGATTAACTTCCAATCCCACTGTAAAAACCCGGTTATGGATTGTTTCTCGCCGCTCCGGCCCTCCGCTCCTCCCCTATACCTTTTAAACAGGATTTAGTATCAGAGGGGGGTAAGGATTGATGATATTCAATCCCCCCGGCTACGATTGAATCATCGAAAATTTTGGGTCTGAAACCCCGTCGTTCTACGACGGCTTTACTGTTAAATACTAGCGCATTTACACGATATATGCTAGAATGTAAGACATGGAGAAAGCCTATTGGTTCCGATTTTACCCCACACCCGAACAAG
>NZ_JADBRW010000002.1:0-6370 GCF_020247025.1 Microcystis sp. M109S1 | reverse complement strand
GGTCGAGGGAATCAACAATAAACTTAAACTAATAAAACGGAGAGGCTATGGCTTTAGAAACTTTCGGAATTTTTGGGTTAGAAGTATGTTGTCTTGGCATCTTGTCTGTTGATTTAGCATAAAGGGTAACGAAGAGCCTTAATTCCCTGGGAAAAATTTGCAGCCTGTAGGTTGGGTTGACGTAAGGAAACCCAACACACAATAATTGTTATGATTTCTTGGAGCAAGTTGAAAAATCGATCTTCTATGTTCAGCAACATCACAACATCAGTGAAGAAATCGGCACTCGGCAAGGGGTAGTATGAAATGGGATCACTTATTTAGATTTCAGATGCTATATGGTAAAATTTGCATAATTCAGTAAGATTAGTATTATCCTATATTATTTCAACTCAACTTCCTATGAGTAACAAATCTACGATTAAATTGCTGATCGCTTTTAACGATCCTAACCTGGAACCTGAAGAACGCGACAAACAAGTCCAAGTATTACTGACAGAACTAGAACAGGCAGATGAAGTTGAATCGGTTAAACGTATTCTTGATCCCAATCCTCCTGAAGGTAATAAGTCATTGGGCGGTTTTTTGGGTGGAATCTTAATGACCGAAGTTAACCCCGCTAATGGCAAAAAACTGTTAGGGTTTCTGGGCGATCGCCTGGGAGGTAAACCGATAGAATTGTCGGTAGAGGCCAATGGTCGCAAGTTGACGGTTAAAGCTCACAGTCGAGAAGAATTGGAAATGGCTATTAAAGCGGCTCAAGACTTTATCTCAGGTTAAAGAAGGTATTATGGCAAAATTTGCTTTGTTAATTGGTGTGAGCGAGTATTCCGAAGGATTGCGCCCAATTTCTAGTGCCATTCTAGACGTTGAAGCAATGCGCCGAGTATTAGAGCATCCAGACATGGGAGCCTTTGATCAGGTTACAGTTTTGCCTAACCCAGACAAAGGGAGCATGGAAAAAGCAGTTGAGGTTTTATTTGCTGATCGACAGCGAGATGATTTGGTGCTTTTATATTTTACTGGGCATGGACTTAAAGATCAAAAGGCTAGATTTTTTCTAAGTACAAGAGACACTGGGCGTGATCAGAATGGAGATTTTCGTCGTGCAACAGCTTTAGCGGCAAGTAAACTTCAAGAGTACATCACAGATAGTCGTTCCCAAAGGCAGATAATTATTCTCGACTGCTGTTTTAGCGGAGCATTGGTTCAGGGAATGCCAATCATGGGAATGCCAATCAAAGGGGAACTTAACATTCAAGAGGAATTAGGAGGTAAAGGAAGGGCGATTTTGACCTCTTCTAGTCCGATTGAATATTCTTTTGAGTCGGACAATAACGATTTGTCCATCTATACAAAATATCTAGTTGAAGGAATTGAAACTGGTGCAGCCGATAAGGATGGTGATCAATTAATTTCTGTTAATGAATTGCATGAGTATGCCAGCGAACGAGTAAAGGAAGCTGCCCCGGCAATGACTCCCAAATTTTATCTTTCTCTTGAAGGAGAGGATACTATTTATTTAGCCAAATCTCCTCTTGCTGCTAATGATCCTATATTTATTTATCGTGAGAAGGTTAGAGAAATTCTAGATGAATGGAGCAAGGAAAATATATGTAAAGAAAATTTTAATCGTGTAGAAAGAAACTGCCTAAATGAACTAAGAAACGAATTAGATTTATCCTTAAATGAGGCAGATATTATTGAACAAGAGAATCTTGCGCCATTCAGAAAAAGATTACAAAATCTAACAGAGTACAAAGCAACTTTTAGAGAATTATTAGCTGATTCTATTTCAATAACAGAAGGAAACAGAAGGAGACTAAAAGAGTTACAAAGCCGTTACGGGCTGAGGGATGAGGATATTCAGGTGATTGAAGAAGAAGTGCAAAATGAGGTTTATCCCATTACTCCGACGATTCCAACAAGCACTTCGCCTTATGCAAAAATTGCCCAAATTTTGCATTCTATAAAAACTTTAAAGCCCCAAAATTTCAAATTAAATCTGCCAGTTAGCATAGGAATACCATTAATAGCAGTTGTAGGTTTAATTGCCATTTATCGACCTGGTATTATTACTCGATTAATTCCATCTAATTGTCCAAAACAAACGGGCGACTTTATTAGTGAAGGAGAAGAAGTTCTTAATTACTCTCAATCGTTTAACAAGAAGAAAGGTGCAGAATATTTTGCACAGTGTGATTATCAAAAAGCCCTGTTAAGATTTAAGGACGCATGGCAACAGGATAGGCTAGATCCAGAAACGTTAATTTACTTAAATAATGCTTTACTAGAAGCCACTAAAAAGCCATATTACACCATTGCTGTTGCTGTTAGTATTCCCAAAAATCAAAATAGCTCTAATGATGATGATGATGATAGTCGAGCAAAAGAAATGTTACGAGGAGTAGCACAATTACAAACAAAAATTAATCTAGGACTTTTAAATGACAATGATCCATTCCTCAAGTATTTTCCAGATCAAGATTTTATCAACAAAAAAGCGATTAATGGTAAGGGATTAAAAGTTGTCATTACTAATGATGAAAATAAAGAATTATTAGCCAAAAAGATAGCATCATCTCTTTCCCAGCGTCCTGAAATTTTAGGGGTTGTTGGTCACTATCCCAGTGAAATGACTGTGGCAACGGTGGATATTTATAAGGAAAATAATTTAGTTTTGATTTCTCCCGGATCAACGACTAGCGAGCTTACTAAATACCCCAGAAAAAATTTCCTGCGAACTGTTTTTTCTGTCGAGCAACAATCTCCTGCCATTGCAAAATTTTTGCAAGAAAAGTCTATTAAAAAAGTGGTAGGCTTTTATAGTGAAGGAAGTCCATTTAGTGAATCTTTTTTTAATAGTTTTAAAACTATTTTTACAAGCCCTCCATTCTCTGGAACTGTAGTAAAATTAGATGAATTTGATCTGGGAAATAATTTTAAGGCAGAAGAAGCCATCCAAGAGTTACGAAAAAGACAAGGAAAAATAACAGAAACAATAGGGCTTGTACTATCCCCAAAAGCAATTGGCGATGCTCAAGGCGATGCAATTAAACTTATAAAACTTAATAATAGTCAAAATTGGGTTATCGGATCATGGGGGCTTCGTAGTTCTCGTACCTTAGAACAAATTAACAACCTACAACCTTTTCAAAAGTTTGTTATTACGGTTCCTTGGGATTCTTTAACCAGTCCTAACCAGGATTTTCTTAAGGATGCTAAAATTTTATGGACTACAACTTCTGTTAATGCAATAACAGCCCTATCCTATGATGCAACGCTTGCTCTAACAAAAGCTCTAGAAAAGGCAAATACTCCCACACGAATTAATATCCTTGAACACTTAAAGTCTCCTGATTTTCTTGTCACTAAAGGTGCAACTGGGACAATTAAATTCGATGAAAATGGTGATCGCAAGAAGTTTGATGAAAATGGCGATCCCCAAGATCCCTCCGTAGAATTTGTTCACATTGTGGAGTGTCGGACACGAAGTTCAGATTTTGCTTTTGTCCCAATCAAGTATCCTACTGCTAAAGATGCTGGTTTATCCTGTTTAAACTCACCCAAAAAGCCTAGTCCCTAGCTAATTAGGTTTTGCTGAAAAAGTCTGAAATGCCGCTAGGAAAAAGGTTTTGACTCAATAAAGCGATCGCTGCCATCGTACCTACGTTCATCTTATATTTAATTCCACCCACCCACTTGCAATAATCTATATTAAGCCAATAAAGCCTGTTTTATTGGGTTTCCTGCCTCCTATTGACAGTATGCTAAAACTTATAATTAATATCATCGTCGCAATCACTCGTGGACTGGAGACAACAACTGATTATTTTTACCCGTTATCCGGAATTGGGGAAAGTAAAAACCCGGATGATTCCAGCTTTGGCAGCCGAGGGAGCCGAAGAATTGCACCGCAAACTGGCCGAATATACTCTCAGTAAATTAGCGGGTTTGAGGAATTTTCTCTCCCTGATCATTTACTACCATGGTGGCAGCGAGGAGAAAATGCGTACTTGGTTAGGTGAGCATTATTGCTATCATTCTCAACGGGGAAAAGACTTAGGAGAAAAGATGCAAAATGCTTTTGCCGATGGTTTTGCTCAAGGGATGACAGCGATCGCTATTATTGGCACAGATTGCCCAGAAATCGGGGAAAAAGAGATTTTAGCAGCCTTTGAAGCCCTAAAAACCCACGATATGGTTTTAGGGCCAGCGTTAGATGGAGGATACTACCTAATTGCTTTAAAACAGGTCTTTCCAGAGCTTTTTAGCGATATTCCCTGGGGAACGGGGGAAGTCCTGGCAAAAACTCAGACAATCGCCGCTAAACTGGCTTTAAAAACCGCTTATCTGCCTAAATTAGCCGATATTGATCGCCCGGAAGACCTGCCTATCTTAAAAAAATACCTGCCGGAATTAAGGTTGAACGATGACGGGGGTTCCCATGCGGACTAAATCAAACAACACTTTTACATCCCGATTCCGCATCCGCACACAACCATGGGAAGCGGCGCTACCGAGGGAATTTTCCGCGGGGGTGCCATGAAAACCGATGGAATTTTTGCCGTCACTCCAAAAACCGATCCATCTTTCCCCTAGGGGACTATTGGGACCGGGGGTGCTGACTTTTCCCGTCCAGGGACTTTTCCAGACGGGATTGCGAACTAATTCCCGCACCTCAAATTTACCAGTGGGGGTTTCCCAGCCTTTTTTGCCGACGGCGACGGTAAATTGTGCTAAAACTTGCTTATCTTGATAAACGTAAACTTTTCTCTCTTTCAGTTTTAGGACCAGATGGGTAGCGAGAGTTTGATTGGCCGCCGTATTCGGGGTGACGGTGCTGATTTGGTTAGCTTGGGCCGGATATACGGGTAAACAAGTTAATCCTAATCCGATGATTAAGAGGGTCAAATTTCGTTTGAACGCCATTTTTCCCACACTCCTCAATTGCTATAGCGATGATTTTTAAGGATAGCAAATAGGGAACTTTTTGGAACCTCAAGCCGTCCACGCTGTGCCAGTTTTAGCTTCGTACTGCCGACAACCTTCACAAGGACCTGGGGGATTAACCGCACAACGCAAATGGGGGGAATACGCATTAAAACGACAACTAAGATCACCGATAAAGGCCGGTTTATTTTCTGTCTCCAGAGGTATTGACAAAAAATCACTGGCCATCACCGCACTGTATTCGTGACGATGGCGAATCCCTCTCAAACGGTTGCTTAATCTCTGTTGGGATCGGTTAATTAACCAGAGACTAACGAGAGAGGGAAAGAGGGCGAGGATAAAAACAAAGGTTATCCTGATCACGATTTCAGTTTAGGCGATCGCCAGTGATGCTAACTTATTATCGAGGCAGTCCCTAGAAATTAGGCCATAACCAGGGAAGATTTAAGGGGTTCTTCCTTTTTGCTTTCATAAACTGCCCCAGGACCGGGGAATCCTCTGGTTAGTTCCCGCACTTTAATCTCACCTGCTTGCAGGGATTTGGTCAAAATTTCCATGGCAACCACGGGTTTACCCGCACCACAGAAGAATAAATCAGCGGCGAAATAGCCGTGTTCAGGCCAGGTGTGGATCGCGATATGAGATTCAGCTAAAGTCGCCGTCGCGGTAACTCCGTGGGGACTGAACTGGTGGACACACAAATCGATCAGCGTTGCTTCTCCTGCCGTAATTCCATCGAGGATAGCGCGGCGAATGCGCTCGGGATCGTTGAGGAGGTCAGCAGGTACTTGCCAAGCATCGACAATCAAATGGGTTCCCAGTTTGGTCATTTTTTTTTCAATACTCCCTATCGAAAAACCTTCACAGATTTACCAGTATAACACAATTTTTCTAACTTGTGCAAAAAAGATCTGGTTTTTCTCGGTTACTTTCTCTAAAAAACTGGGACAGAGCAGGGGAGAAGGGTGTGGGGTGTGGGGTGTGGGGCTTACTTCTGCTTGACAATAGTATCGTTAGGCGTTAGGATTCGAGCGTGGTGGACTACCACTAAAATTAGCTAAATGCAATGAACAGCAACCGGTTGCCCAATATCCATCCCGGTGAAATCCTCAAGTTAGATTTTCTGGAACCGCTCAATATTAGCCCCTACAGACTGAGTAAAGATTTAAGCGTAGCTCAAACTCGTATCGGTGAGATTTTAGCCGGTAAGCGTAGTATTGTAAAGTTTCAATACAAATATAGTCAGATATAGTCAGGCAGGGTAATATATAGACATGAAACTATCAGACTATGCAAAAAAAGCAGGAATAAGTTATCGAACGGCTTGGAGATGGTGGAAACAAGGGAATTTAACAGGTTATCAATTGCCTTCTGGTACAATTATCATAACGGATGACAACCATTCAAAACCCGACTT
>NZ_JADBRW010000199.1:0-16280 GCF_020247025.1 Microcystis sp. M109S1 | reverse complement strand
TGTCAGTCTGTAGAGCGACCATAAGACCAGAACAGATTTACTCTGTTAAGGCAGGTGCGGAACCCCGCAAGGGAAAGAAGCAGAAACCTAAATCGTGAGGTTTGGGAATCACCGTCCGTTTACGGCGGTGAGGATGTCAACTCTGGCTAAAAACCACGGCAGAACAATTAAAAAAAGGCCAGTTTGCCGAGGTGGATTTAGACAATTTAATTGAGGAGATTGAATCGATGGGGAGAAGTGAAAGACACGCGCTCAAAAGTCTTTTAACTCGTCTCCTAGAACATTTACTCAAATTAACCTACTGGCAATCGGAAAGAGACCGGAATGGCAATCATGGTCATGGAGAAATCAATAATTTTCGGGCAGAAATCCAAGATTTACTGGAGGATAGCCCTAGTTTAAAGCCCTATCTTCGGGAGATTTTTGAGCCATCCTACCATACAGCTTTAGAGACCGTCCGGAAAAAAATGGGTTTATCCCCCGGCGGCCTACCCAGTCAGATAATTTTTAATCTCGAACAGGTTTTAGATAATCAATGGCTCCCAATCGAGTGGGAATAAACTATTGACTATCTAATACTAAATCTGGTTATTAAAGACTGATTATTTATTCCCCCTTTTGCCTCTTGCCTATTGCATGAGTGCCTGTCCTGATAAGTAGCCTATATTCAACGGATTTAGTATAAATTACTCCTTGATCGCTAAACAGTCATCAGTGAACTGAAAACTCAAATCTGAAAACTCAAATCTGATAACCGATAACTGATAACTGATAACTGATAAGCTAAACGGCGCTTAACCTGCATGATCCAATAGCTATAACCCTTTTGGAGTCTATATCGGTGATCCGAAGTAAAAGCCGTTTAGCTTAACTGATAACTGATCTGGGTTCACTCAAGTAATTTCTTCAGCAGGGCATCCACTTCCTCCAGGCCGGATTGATTATTTTTCAGGACATAAACCGCTCGCGCTTGCTTAAAAGCTTCCGCTGCTTCTCTTTTTCGTCCCCGGCCCGCGTAGGCCCGACCGAGATTAAGATAGACATCGGCGTTATTGGGGGCGATTTCGGCCAAATCTTGATAGGCGATAATTGCTGCAAGATAATCTTTTCTGGCCAGATGGATGCGACCAATTCCCGCTTGTGCTTCCAAAGATTGGGGTTGTAGGAAAACAGCCCGACGATAAAAGGGGAGAGCCTCGTCAAAACGCTCTTGTTTTTCGAGTAAAATACCTATTTTTAGCTGAATTAAAAAATTTCTTGTACTTTGTCGCTCTATTTCTTTTAAAATCTGGGTTCCGCCATTTAAATCGCCCTGTTTAAGCAAAAGGCTGGCCAGTTGCAATCTTAATTCAGTATTGTTAGGGAATCTTTGCAGGGATTTTTGGAGAAAATCGAGGGCTTCGCTGCTTTTATTCTGTTCAATCAAGGCTTTACCCATGATTTCGTGGGCTTGCTGATTATTGGGGTCGAGAGCTAAAACCCATTGGTAAACTTCGCCCGCTTTAGCATAGTTTTTTTGGCGTAATAATACTACCCCTAAACCAAGGTAGTGTTGGACGTTTTTCGGTTCTATTTGGATAGCGTAGTAGTAAGCGGTGGCTGCATTGTCATAATCACCGATATTAGCCAAACTATAACCGAGAGCATGGAAAAAGTCAGGATTACTCGGATCGAGACTTAAAGCTTTTTGGTATGCTTGGGCGGCGGCGTTATAATCCCCTTGCCGCGTTTGTAAAAAGCCAATCCCAGAGAAAATTTTGGCATTATTGCCATCAAGGGCGGCAGCCCGCTCGTAAACGGCTATAGCTTCCCCATAATTGCCATTTTTGACCAATTGCCGCGCTTGACGCAGTAGTTCGTTAACCTGTGAATCCTTGCTCACGATTGCCCCTGCGGGATTATCAGCGATCGCAATTGAGGCAGAGAAACAGCCCCCCGCGAGAAGACCGACGAGCAAGATTAGACGGGTAAATTGTTTCATCGCTTTACCTTTGTTAACGATTCTTAATTAAACTTTATTGTAAATAGTATTGACAAAAATCAACTATTCTGCATCACCTTGGACGAGATTATTGCGGGCTTCTTGGGCGACTTGCGCGCTTTTGTCGTTGGTTAACTGGGTCAAAACAGCGATCGCATCCTGTCCCCCTAAGCGGCCTAAAGCTTGAGCGAGACGATAGCGCAGTTGCCAGTCATCATCATTAGCCAAGGGAACGAGTAAAGAGACGGCGCGGGGGTCGCCTAGTTCCCCAAAAGCACTAACGGCGGCCGTTTTTACCAATTCATTATCGGAGTTAAGGGCGATTTCGAGCAGTTCAAAGCCCCGGGGTTCCCCCAATTCGCCCAAAGCTGCCACAATGCTAAATTGAATTAACCAGTCGCAGGATTGTTGATAGACGGCCACCAGATCATCGTAGGCTGCGGTTAATTTTAACCCCCCGATCGCATCGGCCGCGGCCGCTTTCACGTCTGCTTCGGGATCATGCAACAAGCGATCGCGCAGAATAGTTAAGGCCAGATCGAGATTCTGACGACCGAGGATATCTAACTGACTTACCGCCGAATAACGCACCCTAGCGTTACTATCGTTAATTAAAGGCTGTAACATCTCGAAGGCGATTTCTGGGGCTAAATAACGCAGTTGATTAACTCCCGATAAGCGATGGCCATAATCATCGGAATCAAGCAGCCGTTGCACGGATTCAGGGGAATAATTCATAATTTGATGACACCCTTAACAATTGGACTGGTATTAATTGTCCCATGAATAGTTATCGGCTCCTGACTATCTTGATCATGTTTAGTTCCCCGGTTTTTTGGGGCTGTCGTCCTCCCTCTCCCCTTAAAAAAGAACCTACGGCCGAGATGCTCGTTTCTCCTTCTCCCAGTCCGATTATTTCCGCATCAGACATTAAAGCTGCTAATCGTTATCGTCAATTGGGATTACAGTATCGTCAACAGGGAGATTTTATCAAAAGTATTGAAGCTTTAAAAAAATCGGTACAGTTAAACCCCAATCATCTAGACGGGAGAGTAATTTTAGGCTGGACACAACACCTAGCTAAACAATCTTTAGCGGCACAAACAACCCTAGAGGAAACGATTAAAATTGCTCCCGATCATGTTGCTGCTTATAATGCTTTGGGTATTGTTTATCTTGTCGGTGGTCATCTTGAAAAGGCCGTAGTTACTCATACTAAAGCCGCTAATTTAAAAACTGATAATGAAATTGCCTACTATAATTTATCCCTCGCCTATCATCGCTTAAAAGATTTTAATTCAGCTATTACTAACGCTGAAAAAGCAGTTAAATTAGAGCCAAATAATCCCCATCCTCTTGTGGCTTTGGCAATGATTTATTTAGATCAAGGTGATAGTAAAAAAGCTCATGATACCTATAGAAAGGCTGTGGATTTAGACGGTCGTTATCGACAAAAATGGTTTCTGGCACATCTGAAGGAAGCTGGTTTTAGTCAGGAGCAAATTAAATTAGTAGAAAAGTTACGAGCCTAGATTTAAAAAATATTATTTACTCTTAAGATGCCTGTCGATGTCCCAGTTTTAGGAAAATAGTTTCTAAATCTTCGCGGCAAGTATAAAACTCGCTTAAGGTCAGGCCAGAAACGACTAAAGATTTCAACAATTCGGCACTATCTTCTAGGGTTCCCGTAAATTTAACTTGGAGAGTATTAGTATTAATAATTCTTTGCCAACTTTCCACAAAAACACATTGTTTAAGAGCGGTTTCTAAGGTTTCTAAATTGCCTAGAGTCGTGATCTGCAAGTATTGGCCAGCTAGACGTTGATTTAATTCTTGTAAAGAGGTACTTTCCACTAGATAACCTAATTCCATGATGCCCACAGAACTACAAAGTTCGGCTAAATCACTAAGGACATGGGAGGAAATTAAAATAGTCATACCTGCCGATTGTAAGACTTTAATAATCTCACGAAATTGTAGGCGAGCGATCGGGTCTAATCCAGAAACCGGTTCATCGAGAAGTAAAATTAAAGGTTCATGGATAATCGTTCGGGCTAAACTTAAACGTTGTTTCATCCCCCGGGACAAAGTAGCGATCGAATTATGGCTTTTACCTGTCAATTGTACCAGTTCTAGAACCTCATAAATGCGGCGATGACGTTGGGAGCGAGGGATATGATAAAGACGGGCAAAATAATCCAGATAATTCCAGACATTTAGGTCATCGTAGAGGGGAAAATTATCGGGTAGATAACCTAAATTTCTTTTGAGACGGGGATTTCTCTCATCTCTTAAAAGACGTTCTCCGTGCAGATATATTTCTCCCGTTGTCGGTTCTTCCGCTGCCGCTAACATCCTAATTAAAGTGGTTTTTCCCGCTCCATTTGGACCGATTAACCCGTAAACTTCCCCCGCTTCAATCTGTAAATCCACTTGATTAACAGCCCCATGGCGGTCAAATTGTTTGGTTAAACCAACGGTAGCAATGGCTAATTCTGGTGCGTTCATAAAGTTTTAGTAGTGGGATTGCTGACAAACTGGCCACCACATTCTTAACATTAACGTTTGGGTTTCCCGTTATCAATAGAACCATTCTTGATGGTATGGTGAGAACCACCACTAGGACAAGGCAATACAGGCGAAGATGTGATTTTGTTCTGTGTTAGACTGATATTTGAGTAAGTCTAACACGAACCACAAAAAGATATTGATCAGAAAACTGATCATCAAGCTAGATGTTTAAAGACTGATTTGAGCCAATTATTTTTTTTTGTTAATGAATATTTTACACAGTTCATACCAGATAAGCAACATGGCTCACTACTACCACCAAATCCTTACCTTGCGCTATTTTACCCCCGAAGGTGAATTAGTTCCCACTCCCGCAGAAGCGGCACAATAGGCAGAAAGCCGCAAAATTAGCGGCTAAATTGCGGGAATTGGGCATAAATACCCGAGAAAATTGCTAATTAGAGCTTGCTGAATAAATCTAAAAACCTTGTTGGGTAAGACTTTTAGACTTTTTGTCAATCAAAAAGTACCGGCCATGGCAGTGAGCGGGGGGAAAATTCCGGGACTTTTTCCCTGAAAATTAGGTAATTGACCACATAAAAATCGGTAAAACTACACCCCACACCCCACACCCCACACCCCAGGAAAAACTTTTTGCCGCAAACCCTAATTATCCGATGATTTCTGGATTTAATACCATGTATAGACGAGAATTACTGCAATTTATTGGCTCTCACGCTCTTTTTGGGGCTATTAATCGAGAATTTGCTTGGAATTATCAAAATATTGACCATTGGGGCGAATTATCAAGGAATTATCGCCTCTGCACCAGGGGAAAGCAACAAACACCGATCGATCTGAGTATAGTGACTGAAAAAGAGCTATACCAACCCACATTTAATTATCGTCCTGTACCCCTAAAAATTCGCCATAACGGTCGTACAATCTTGGTTAAGACCGAAAAAGGTGGAAACATGAGTTTTCACGGCGAAAATTGGGATTTATTGCAGTTCCACTTTCATCATCCCAGCGAACATCAGATTAAAGGTCAGTCTTTCCCTCTAGAAATTCATTTAGTGCATGGGAATGGGAGGGGAAATTTAGCAGTTGTGGGCATTTTAGCCGAAATTGGCGCAAATAATCCCTATTTACAAACCATTTGGCCGTATTTGCCCCAAGAATCTTCTCCTGAAATGATTATCCCCGATACTTGGGTCAATGCCGGGCTTTTACTGCCGGAAAATAGCGATTTTTATGAATATCGGGGGTCTTTGTCCACTCCTCCCTGTAGCGAGGATGTTCTCTGGTTAGTCTGGCAAAATGCGATCAAAATTTCTCCCCAACAACTGCAACAATTGGCTGAGATTTTTCCGAGTAATGCGAGGAATATTCAACCCTTAAACGGGCGCTCGATCCTGCATTCCTAGCCCACCAATTGTCGGCATTTTGGCTAATTTAGATAATTTTATTAACTTTTAGACCAAAAATTGTAAACAACTCAGGAATGCGCTCAATAACTAAAGCTTCGGTGGCTGTCCAGTCACTTTCTTTAGTGGCTAAAACCCCCAGAACACTCAGAGGAACCTGTAGAAATAGGTGACTTAAGAGGAGAGAGATCGCAGCGATTACTAAACCTAAAAGCCGCCATTGGGGGAGATAGGCGGCCACGGCAGCCGCTAGAGGGGCAAAATTGTAGATTGGCCAAGTGATGAGAATTAAGAGGACGACTCCCAAAAGAGTAAGAAGACGATGGCGAGGACGTTTAAAAAGAGAGAGAATTTTTAACTGTTCGGGGGTGAGTTGACTCGGTTTTAGAGCAACCAACAAAAGACTAAAAATATCAAAAGGTTTTGTCCACTGCATCCAAAAGACGGGTATGATAGCGATCGCTCCTAGAAATAGCCATTCTAGCCAAAGAAAAGGCAAGGGATCGCCCACAGCTAAACCAATCCAAGCGATTTGTAAAAAGATTGGCAAAGCCGCTAACCCTGCCAGATGAATCCACAAAAAAGGTTCTGATTTCATAGAGGGAAATGGGGGGTTAGGGGTTAGGGGTTGGGGGTTAGGGAGCGGGGAGATGGGTAGGGCTGATTCATTCTCCGAATCTAATTCTTTTTTTGCTACCCTTAATCGCTTATGAGGTAAGCTAGGGAGCAGGGAAGTACAGGTTTTTGCTCTCATAGTAGGTTGATTCATGAATCAACCTACAAAGCACGACGTTTTGACAAATTTTCAGCTATTTATTGGCGAGAAATCGACTAAAAACCTGGCCAGATCAGGATTTGAGAGAATGACATTTCAGAGAATGAAACGACCCTAGGGAGATGGGGGAGTGGGGGAATTATGAATTATGAATTATGAATTATGAATTATGAAGTGGGGAGACCACTTCGTGCGCGTTGCGGGGGGAGTGGGGGAATTATGACTGATAACTGATAACTGATCACTGATCACTGATCACTGATCACTGAGCACTGACTCCCGACGGTTCAAGTCTAATTAACTGGATAAAGTGCGACGTTTCATGACCATTTCGTAGGCTTCGATAATGTCGCCTTCTTTCCAGTCATTGAATTTAGAAACACCGACACCGCACTCGAAACCGGTCGCCACTTCCCGGGCATCTTCCTTCATCCGTTTGAGGGAATCGAGAACTCCCTGATAAACAATTTCCTTGCCGCGACGCACGCGCAGGAAGCGGTTCCGCACCAGTTTACCAGATTGGACATAACAGCCCGCCACGGCCCCACGACCGACGGTGAAGACGGCACGCACTTCGGCGAAACCGAGGTGTTCTTCCACTTCTTCGGGGTCGAGAAGACCTTCCATCGCCCCTTGAATATCATCGAGAAGCTTGTAGATGATATTGTAATCGCGGATATCGACCCCTTCCCGATCGGCGGATGCGCGCGCACCACTGGCAAGGGTGGTATTAAAGCCCACCACTACCGCACCACTAGCGGCGGCCAGATCCACATCGGTTTCGGTGATTTCCCCCGGAGAGGCGAGGAGAACGCGAATCTGCACTTCGTTTTGGGGTAACTGTTTGAGCGCACCGAGGATGGCCTCGACGGAACCTTGCACATCTGCCTTGAGGATGAGATTAAGTTCCTTGAGTTGTCCTTCTTGAGCTTGGATAGAGAGGGTGCTAAGGCTAACGCGACGGGAGGAGAGGGCCTGTTGTAAACGGGTGTTGCGTCGTTCGATCGCCCGTTGATCGGCAATCGCCCGGGCCTCTTTTTCACTTTCATAGACATCGAATTCATCGCCAGCGGCCGGCACATCACCGAGACCGAGGATTTCCACGGCGAAGGAGGGGGTGGCCGCTTCGACTTTTTGACCGCGATCATCGATCATGGCCCGAATTTTGCCGAAAACGGAACCGGCGACGATGCTATCACCCACGCGGAGAGTGCCATTCTGGACGAGCAGGGTAGCCACGGGGCCTTTGGTGCGATCGAGGTTAGCTTCGATGACGGTTCCCTTCGCCAAGCGATCGGGGTTAGCGACCAATTCCGCTACTTCTGCCACCAAGAGGATCATTTCCAGCAGATTATCGAGATTTTCACCCCGCAGGGCGCTAACGGGAACCATGATCGTCTCACCGCCCCAATCTTCGGCCACCAGTCCCTGTTCGGTCAATTCCTGTTTAATCCGGTCGGGGTTAGCTGAAGGTTTATCGACTTTGTTAATCGCCACAACGATGGGGACTTCGGCAGCCCTGGCGTGACTGATTGCCTCTTTCGTTTGGGGTTGTACGCCGTCATCGGCGGCTACTACCAGCACGGCTATATCGGTGACTCTCGCCCCGCGGGCGCGCATAGCGGTAAAAGCTTCGTGGCCGGGGGTATCCAAAAAGACAATCTGTTCTGGTTTGCCGTTATGTTCCACATCGACGTGGTAAGCACCGATGTGCTGGGTGATGCCGCCGGCTTCCCCCTGGGCGACTTTGGTTTTGCGGATCGAGTCGAGGAGGGTGGTTTTGCCGTGGTCAACGTGACCCATAATGGTGACGACGGGGGGACGACGCTGGAGACTTTCCCAGTCGGAGACATCGATCATTTCCGTGGTTTTGATCGCCGCCGACTGGGTGCTGGGGGTTTCCACGGCGATCTCGAAGTCCCTGGCGATCATTTCGATCGTGTCCACGTCGAGAGTTTGGGTGATATTAACCGCCATCCCTTTAAAAAATAGGGTTCTGATGATCTCAGTTTCGGGGACTTTCATCAATTCCGAGAGGTCGCGCACGGTGAGACTGCCGGTGACGACGATGCTTTCCGGGCGTTTTTCCTCTTGGGGTTCTTGGCGCTCGCTTTTCGGGCTGCCGGTGTGGGCGGTTGGTTTACTAGGCCGCTTAACTTTGACTGCTGTTGGAGTGCCGGAGGTGGCAGCTTTAGCGGTGGGCGGTTTGGGGGGACGAGCGGTGGAAAGGGTAAAACTGGGGGTATTAATTAACCCGGACAGTTCCGATTCTAGATCATCGTCATCTTCAAAGAGAGCTTGGGTGCGGCGTTTGTTTTTGCCGGCAGTTTTGGCGGTTTTGGCCGCTTTTTTCTCTTCTTCCTCTTCTTCTTCCCAGCTAGATTTTTTGGCCATGCGAGGGGGCATGGTGGGTCGTTTGAGTTTTTTGGGCCCGTCTGCTCCGAGCAATCCGGTATCTGTATCGATTTCTGTGCCATCAACACCAGATTTCTTGGTGGTATCGGTTTCTTCCCCGCCGGTAGCCGAAATTTTAGCGGGTAAACCGGGGCGAACTGGGCGCTTCAATTCCACCGTCTCCCGCACTTCTCTAGCTGGTTCCGCCGGTTTCGGGCTTTTTCCGTCGGGTTTGCGGTTGAGGGTCGGTTTTTCTGGTTTAGCCAAGCCTACCCTACGCTCAGGACTAGGGGCGTTTTCGCTCTCGCCGCGCTCGCGTTTTTCTCCCCGGGGCCTGTCGTTACTGCCAGGAGCATTTTTAGATCGGGGTTCTGGCCGGCCCGAGGCAGTTTCAGGGCGTGGTTTCGGGGTGAGGGAAGGTCGATTAGGTGGGGCGATTAAGGTGGGGGCTGCTTCTGGCACTAGCGGGGTTTCGGTCGGGGTTTCTTTAACACTGGGGCTATGAGATAGCATCTCTGCAGCAGTGGCGGGAGTTTTTTCGGCCGCCTCGTCGCGCCCTGGGGGAGCAACGAGGGGTTTAACCGGGGGACGGGGGGGACTGATTAAAGTCGGTTTGGCCGAGGAACCGGTTTGACCGGGATAGCTTTCCCCTTCTTCGCCGGTTTCGGGGCGGTTGTGTTTATGCAGGGCTAAAATCTTTTGTTTTTTTTCTTCGGCAGGACTAGCCGATTCTCGCTGACCCGTGCTATTTTTACTGGTACTCGAAACAACTCCCTTCGCAGCGATTGCTTTGATGCGTTGGGCATCCTCTTCGCTGATCGTGCTACTGTGGCTCTTGTACTCGATGTTCAACTGGTCACAGATGTCCAAAATGTCTTTGTTGTCTAGATTCAATTCTTTTGATAAATCGTAAATTCTGACTTTCGTGTTACTCATCCATTATCCCCCGGCTAAAGTGTTAGTGATCCTATAATTTGGCTGATTTTTTGATCCTGTCAGGACTGTCCCATTTCCATGCTAACGATTTTGTGGCTATGATCGTCAATTTTAATCCTGATTTGGACGACCTTGCCAGGCAGGCCCGAGGCGCTCTTGCAAGGACTCATAGAGCGTTTCGGGAATATTGGCTTTTAGGGCGCGTCCGAGACGATTTTTTTGTCGGGCTAGTTGCAGGCAGTTGGGTTGTGGACAGATATAGGCTGATCTTCCCATGCCTTGATCTAATTGTATCTGTCCGGACGGGTGTAGTCGGACAATTCGCCAAAAGGATTCTTTCGGGGCGAAGAGACGGCAGCTAATACAGCGTCGATAATTGACGAAGGTGTTCATTCTCGGTCTAAATCCTGCGATTCTGGGTCTGTTTCATCAGTTTTCACCTCTTGTTCGCCTTTATAGAGGGCTATATCCTTAATATCGATTTTCCAGCCCGTCAGACGGGCGGCTAGACGCACGTTCTGCCCTTCTTTGCCAATCGCTAAACTCAATTGATCCTGTGCCACCAGTACCAGTGCTTGTCTTTCTTCGGCATTAGTGAACAAAACTTGGTCGATACGGGCGGGACTAAGGGCATTGGCGATGTAGGTGGCGGGGTCTGGAGACCAACGAATCACGTCGATTTTTTCGCCCCGCAATTCGTTAACCACGGCTTGAATCCGCGAACCTCTGGCCCCAATACAGGCCCCAACCGGATCCACGTCTCTCTCTAAGGTATCGACGGCGATTTTTGTCCGCGAACCAACGTGACGGGAGGGGGGATTGGCTTCCCGGGCGACAGCAACAATACGCACGATTTCCTCCTCGATTTCGGGAACTTCGTTGGCGAACAAATATACTGCCAAGCCCGCCGCCGCTCTGGAAACGATTAATTGCGGGCCGCGGTGAGAACCTTCCAGGACTTTTTTGAGCAGAACTTTAAAGGTGGCGTTAGCGCGATAGTTATCGT
Organism: Microcystis sp. M109S1; assembly: GCF_020247025.1. Taxonomy (NCBI): domain Bacteria; kingdom Bacillati; phylum Cyanobacteriota; class Cyanophyceae; order Chroococcales; family Microcystaceae; genus Microcystis; species Microcystis sp. M109S1. Next base: position 5,250 of record NZ_JADBRW010000199.1, on the reverse strand, counting down.
TGGGTAGCTGTTCCCGTTTGGGTAGTTCTGCTTCCACTTCCGGTTGACCGTAGGTGCTTTGTACCATGACAATAGCGGCCTGTCTTTCAAAACGGACGACCCGGGCCTGTAAAACCGTTCCTTCCAGATCTTGGAACTCCTCTTGAATCATTTTGCGTTGGTTATCCCGCAGTTTTTGCAGTAAAACCTGTTTAGTTTGAATCGCCGCCATGCGACCAAATTCTTTTTGGTCGGGGGTGACATCAAGAACTACTTCATCCCCTAACTGGGCCTCATCGGCCACTTCTTGCACTTCTTTGAGACCGATGTGATGGTCGGGATTGGTCACTTCTTCGACAATAGTTTTAGTAGAAAGGATGCGAAAGCCTTCTTCTTCTACGTCTAATTCCACATCAAAGTTATTGAAATAATCTTCATGGAATTGAGCAGCTTTTTCTAAACTTTGGGCGCGTCGATAACGTTCGTAACCCTTGATAAGTGCTTCACGCAAGGCTTCCTGTACGGCATTTTTGGGCAGATTATGTCGTTGGCTAATTTCTTCGAGCATTATTTTTAAACCGGGCAAATTAACAGTAGCCATAATTATTTTTTCTCCTTACTTTTGAGTGATTAGTTTTTTAGCCATTAGCCTTGTATCAGTTATCAGTTATCAGTTATCAGTTATCAGTTATCAGATGTAAGTTTTAAGTTAATCAGTTAGTTAGTTATTTATCTTCATCCTTATCCCTGTTTACTGTTTACTGATTACTGTTTACTGATTACTGATTATTGCGCTGCTCATCTAAACGGACGCTGATGACGGTAGTGCGATCGATGCTCAGGGAGCGACCTTTTTGGTTAAGATAAATAGATTGCTCATCTCTACCTTGCAGTTTTCCGCGCCATTCTTGCGGTTTTCCTTGGCTATCCTGGCCAGTAACGATGACGGGAAAACCTTTAAAAGACTGAAATTCGCGCTCACTGCTCAGTTGTCGAGAAATGCCGGGGCTAGATATTTCTAAAACGTAGGCCTCTGGTAATATTTCTTGACTGTCGAGGGCGGTTTCTAAGGCCCGACTCATCTGCTCACAGTCCTCTAAACCAGTATCTCCCCCCAGATTGCGAATATCGACGCGCAGGACGGGAGGCCTTTTATTGGTTTGGAAAACGATATCGACCACTTCTAGCCCCAAGTTTTCAGCGATAGGGGTGGCTAGGTGCAGCAGGTCGGCAATGAGCGGATGGGTCATAATTTAGACAACAAAAAAAGCGGGCGAAACCCACTTCCCTAAACTTTTAGTGATTGGGATAGGCAGTTGTTAGACCACCTAGCTAAATACAATATAGCAAAAAACCGTCATCACTATTTGCCACCAGGGTCGTGCCTGGGGGAAAACAGAACAGTGGTCACGATCGAGTCGATCTGTCACAATGAATACAGGGTAACTAGATATAGAGTCAATTATGGATCAAAAATCTCCACTCACCGTAGTTAGAGCCAAGTCAGCTAAGAATCGTGGTAATCGACCAGTATGGAAAGGGATTGTCACCACTTGGATGATTCTGCAAACCTTTGGCCAGGTCACTCCTGCTTGGAGTCAAAAAAACCCAAATACCCTCACCTACGGTGAATTGTTAGAGAAAATCGAGCAAGGCAAGGTAAAAAAGGTCGAAATCAATCCTTCTTTGCAGCAGGCAGCAGTTACCCTCGTTGGTCAAACGGACAAGGATCCCCCGAAAGAAGTCAATTTATTTGACCAAAATCCCGAATTAATCAAGAAACTCGATGCTAAAAAAATCGAGTACGGCATTCTCCCCAGCACTGACAATTCGGCCCTGATCAATGTTCTCACTAACCTGTTAGTGATTATTCTCGTCTTGGGATTATTGGTGTTTATTATCCGTCGTTCTGCCAATGCTTCCGGTCAAGCGATGAACTTCGGTAAATCAAGGGCGCGGTTTCAGATGGAGGCGAAAACCGGCATAGAATTCAATGATGTGGCGGGTGTGGATGAGGCCAAGGAAGATTTACAGGAAGTGGTGACATTCCTCAAACAACCGGAAAAATTTACGGCGATTGGCGCAAAAATCCCCAAAGGAGTCCTGTTAATCGGGCCTCCGGGGACGGGAAAAACTTTACTGGCTAAAGCGATCGCAGGAGAGGCGGGAGTGCCTTTTTTCAGCATCTCCGGGTCGGAATTTGTGGAGATGTTTGTCGGGGTTGGTGCGTCGCGAGTGCGAGATCTATTCCGAAAAGCCCAGGAAAATGCCCCTTGTTTGGTTTTTATCGATGAAATTGATGCCGTTGGTCGTCAAAGAGGGGTCGGTTATGGGGGAGGTAATGATGAACGGGAACAAACCCTGAACCAATTATTGACGGAAATGGATGGTTTTGAGGGAAATACCGGTATTATCGTCATTGCCGCCACCAACCGCCCCGATGTTTTGGATTCGGCCCTGCTGCGTCCGGGTCGTTTTGATCGACAGGTGGTGGTGGATTATCCAGATTGTAAGGGACGTTTGGCCATTTTGGAGGTTCATTCTCGCGATAAAAAGGTGGCTGCTGATGTGGCTCTGGAGGCGATCGCCCGTCGCACCCCCGGTTTTACTGGGGCAGATTTGGCTAATATGCTCAACGAAGCGGCGATTTTTACCGCTAGAAGACGGAAAGAGGCGATTACCATGGCGGAAGTCAACGATGCGATCGATCGGATTGTGGCCGGTATGGAAGGGCGCGCTTTAGTTGATAGTAAAGCCAAGCGTTTGATCGCCTATCATGAAGTTGGTCATGCGATTGTCGGTACTCTCTGTCCTGGCCACGATCAGGTGGAAAAAGTCACCCTGATTCCCCGGGGTCAAGCGCAGGGGTTAACTTGGTTCACTCCCGATGAAGAACAGGGTTTAACCAGTCGTTCCCAGTTATTAGCCCGAATTGCGGGATTATTAGGGGGACGAGTGGCGGAGGAATGTGTCTTCGGTGAGGATGAAGTGACCACCGGGGCCGGTAATGATATTGAAAAAATTACCTATCTGGCCCGACAGATGGTAACGCGTCTGGGAATGTCGGAATTGGGATTGATTGCTCTAGAGGAGGAGGGCAATTCCTATCTCGGTGGTGCTGGTGCTGGTTATCATGCCGACCATTCTTTCGCGATGATGGCGAAAATTGATGCACAAGTGCGGGAAATTGTCAAGCAATGCCACGATTTAGCAACAAAACTTATCCTTGACAATCGTGTGGCGATTGATCGCTTGGTGGATATACTGATTGAACAGGAAACCATTGACGGCGAGGAATTCCGGTGTTTATTGACGGAATTTCAGCAACAAGCGGATCGGTCAATGGTGACTACGGTTTAATTTGCCCTTCGTCTCCTCGCTTCGATTAAGTGGTTAGGAGACGATTTCAGCAGAAAATCTGCTAATCAGTCGGACAAGGCCAGAATTAACGACTAACATTGTGAGCGGGAATTTTATTAATGGAATGGCCGTTATGATTGCCTTTGGTGGAGGCAATAATATTAGCTTCTAAAGCTGAAGTCATCTCGGCCAACATTTCTAAATTGAAACGATAGCCGACGTTGCGGACGGTTTGAATTAAATTAGGTTGCCTGGGATCGGTTTCGATTTTTTTCCGCAGAGAGAGAACATGAGTATCGATTGTCCGGGGATTATCAATTTCCTCGGGCCAAGCGCGACGCAGTAAATCGGCTCTTGATAGGGGTGTTCCCTCCGCTTGGGCTAAAACGTAGAGTAGGCTAAATTCTTGGGGCGTTAATTCGATATATTCCCCGTGAAATTGTACCCGTCGTTGGGCTAAATCTATTTTTAATTGCCCATAATCCAAGTGTAGAGGAGCAGCCCTACTGCCTAAACGACGAGTTAACACTTCTACCCTAGCCATAAATTCTTGCATTCCAAAGGGCTTTCTCAGGTAGTCGTCGGCCCCTGCTTTTAAACCATTGACCACATCTTTTTCGCCATTGCGGGCCGAGAGAATCAGTATTAAAGACTGTTTTTGTTGATCAAGCCAACGGCAGAGTTCGATTCCATCCCCGTCCGGCAAGTCGGAATCGATAATTGCTAAGGTTGGTTGACGATGAAGGAAAGCTTGACGCGCACTTTGCAGGGTTGCCGATTGATTAACCAAATAACCGGCCTGTTGCAGATGCCAAGCTAATAGCGATCGCAAGTGCGGGTTGCCCTCAACAATAGAAATATGGATCGATACCACTTGAGTTTCTGCCCCATTACTGCACAGATTGACACATTGTCAGGGTATCAGAATTAATGTCAAGATGTTGTAACAATCGTAACATTCGTCGGTCGTCAGCTTTGAATCAGTGATCAGTGATCAGTTATCAGTTATCAGTTATCAGATCTGAGTTTTCAGTTCACTGATTACTGTTTACTGTTGACTGGTCACTGAAAAAAAGCTCCCCGCTCCCTGCTCCCTACTTCATAATTCACCCCATGTGCAACTAATATTTTGGCTCTTCTCGACTTTGTGTGATAATTTTTGCTTATGGAATTGTGAAATGCTTACTGGGCAAGACTTTTAGGACTATTTTGCGGATATTCTATCAGTATAGACCTCGTTTTCACACAGAAACCAGAAGCGCCATATTGTCTGTCTGATAATATCTTATTGATTGTTCTCTCAGCCATTTAACCATTAACCATTAACCAGGGAGCATCTCACCTTTGTAACCCCTAAATCAGGTTTTTATGTCAAGCTATTTTGAAAGCCTTGCTAGAAACCAGTTTTATGGATAAGTATAATTACTCACTTGCATAAATGAGATGCTCCCTTTAACCACTAAAAAACCACCAGAACACCATGATAGATAACTTTGCCGCCAACGACCTCTATAACTGTATAGATAGTCTAGATTCCTCAGATTTTCAGAAATTCCTAGCGGGGAATAACTCATCAATTTTTCCCACCATAGCCACTAATCGAGCCACATCTCTTTTCAAAGAAGAAGTAGCGAGCATTGATCTTGATCTTACCTAAAATGTCGGATGAATGCCCCCGCTACATTTTTCGACAAGATACTCAACAAAATTAGCGGGGGATGAAATCCGACCAGAATATCAACACCATCTGTGGGTAAACGGCGAACTCTGTTATACTTAACCTAGCCAAGGGTCGAGGATTGTTAGATGCTAGTCGTAGAAGCAAAGCTAAAAAACGGAACACCAGAGCAATATCAGAAACTCGATGAAGCTATCAGAACTTCTCAGTTTGTGCGTAATTCTTGTGTTCGT
>NZ_JADBRW010000198.1:0-27425 GCF_020247025.1 Microcystis sp. M109S1 | reverse complement strand
TAAACGGACGTGGATTCTTCTAGCATCACTGCTGAGAATTTCTGGCTCAACGATGTGGACTTGAATTAGATTCCTGGCGAAATCCCACCCAGAGGTGGTTCTCTCCTCAGACTTTCGCGACCTTACAGAAGCCTGTTTTCGTGTGCCCCACGATACAGTTCAAAACCTCTAAAATAATTGGTTTCTTTGGTACTTGGTGCTGAGAATTTTTACCTATAGGAGCATTCCCCTATAGAACCCCATAACTCTAGTTTTCAAGGTGCGTTCATCCGGCGATGACTGGGTTTTTTAAGCGGTTGCTTACCCGGCCCCCTATTCTTAATATCATAGATCATATAAAGTCGCCCTAAAAGGGCGAGGCTTTCAACCCAATTTTTCGGTAAGATAGGTGCATAGACGATATTTACCCCAGAGCCATGACCACTTCTCCTGTTCCCCAAGGGGACGATTTTAGCGATCGCCCGATCCGTCCCGTACAATATCGGGATTTGGAAGACATTGAAGCTTTAACCCTGGATGACTTCGATGAGGATATTGATCGTCGCGCCCAAAATTTCCGCACGCAGGTGCAACAGGTGCGGCCTTGGTTTGGGTTGTTTAAAATTCTCAGTCTTTTTCCTAATCCTCTCCAACACCGTTTTCATGTCTATGTGGCCGAGTCCATGGCCAATCGGGGAGAAGAAAGGAAAATTCGCGGGGCAATCCAAGTCACCCCTTTTAATAGTAGTCGCAGCACTTGGCGGGTGGAACAGGTGCGGGTGCATCCGGCGGAGTCTTTAAGCGAACCCAAGGGCATCGGGGCGCAATTACTGCGTTATTGTCTAGAAACGGTTTGGGAAGCGCGCACCTGGGTGTTAGAGGTTAATATCAATCAAAAGGACAGTTTGGCACTTTTCCGGCAACACGGTTTTCAGCCTTTGGCGGAATTAACCTATTGGTCTTTACCGCCGCAATTATTACAGGAATTGGCGAAACAAGAGCCAGATTTACCGAATTTACTGCCCGTGAGCAATGCTGACGCTCAATTGCTTTATCAGTTAGATTGTGTGTCTATGCCGCCGCTACTGCGTCAGGTATTTGATCGCCATATCCAGGATTTTAAAATCAATTTAGTTGATAGTTTGCTCTATCGCTGTCAAAGTTGGTGCGGCAGTCCGCAAATTAGTCGCGGTTACGTTTTTGAACCACAACGAAAAGCGGCGATCGGTTATTTTGAATTAATTCTATCTAATCGGGATGAGCGACCCCATCAAGCGAAATTAATTGTCCATCCCGCCTACACTTGGCTCTATCCTAAGTTATTAATCCAGATGGCCCAGATCACTCGCAAATATCCCCCTCGCTCGCTAGAGTTGATATCTGCTGATTATCAGCACGAAAGACGGGAATATCTGGAACAATTGGGAGCGATCCGCAGTTCCCACACCCTGATGATGTCGCGCTCGGTATGGCACAAAATCCGCGAAACTAAGCCGGAAAATTCCGCCCTAGCAGAAATGCTGCAGGGTTTACAACCGGTGCCGCGCACTCCCATCCCTAGTCGGATGTCTTGGTTAAAATGGCCTAATAATCCCCCTCTGGACCCCCTCGACAGTCCGGGGGAACTTCCCCCAGTTAAACCGCCCTCGGAACCCCCCGATCAGGGGCATCCAGTGTAATGGAAAGAGTCGCCGCCCTCGGCTTAGATATCGGTAAAAAACGGGTAGGAGTGGCAGGATGTGACGGCACAGGTTTAATCGCCACCGGTTTAACCACGATTATCCGTTCTTCTTTTGTTGCCGACGTAGCACAGTTTAAGGCAATTGTCAAGGAAAGAAATATTAAGATTTTGGTGGCGGGACTGCCCTATACCATGGCCGGAGAGTTAGGATTTCAGGCCCAACAGGTGCAAAAATACGCCCAGAAACTAGGGATAGCCTTGGATTTGCCCCTCGAATACATTGATGAGCGTTGCACGTCCCTAGAGGCGGAAGAATTCTTAAAAGCCAAAAAACAGTTTTCCTCTTGGGATAAGGGAGCGATCGATCGGGAAGCGGCGGCGATTATTTTACAACAATGGCTCGATCGCCGACGGCGATTTAATACGGTTGTTTTAAAGGAAACTCGATGACATCCTCACCGTCCGTTTACGGACGGTGAGGATGTCAACCATCGGTTTGTAGTCTTGTTTTAGCAATAATGCGGGTTTTCTTTAAATCTCCCTCGCTCAATTCTTCTCCCACCTGTAAACGGGTGGCATTAGTTTGGAGGACAGTGGCGGCGTTTTTTTCTCCCAATTGTAGAGCGGTTTTGGCCGCGGTTTGTAGCATGGTAGCGGCTGCTGCTCGATCGCCCTGTTTTAATTTTTCTTCAGCGATTTGGGTTTGACGATATTTGGCTAAAGTCAGAGTCGATTTCTGAACTTGCTCGTCTAATTGGGATTGATAGATAGCTTGGGATGCGATATTAAGGCTAATAGTCGCAGTTTCTAGCCCTTTTTGACCGGAAGCGGGATCATCGTAGCGAATCTTCACCTGAGCTATAGTGTGAGTACCGGGGGGAATTTGGTCGATATAGAGATTGAGGAGGATAATTTTTTCTTCATCTATCATTAAATCACCCAAACGGGTGATGTAAAAATTGCCCTCTTTTTGTAGGGTCATTTCTATGGTTTCTGGGGCAACTTGGGCAATGGGTTTTAACTCCGCTAAATGAGTCCGAGCATCTAATTCTAATTGCAGGAAAGCGTTAGTTAACCGGACAGATTGCAAACGGTTAAATAGACGAGTAAATTCAATTAAAGCCTGTTCGGGTCTTTCGATATAAGATAAACTTCCGCCGGCGATATCGGCAATTTTTTCTAGGATATCTTGATTCCAACGATCGCCAAAACCGAAGGTATTTAAGGTGATACCGTACTCGGCCGCTACTGCGGCTAATTTTAAACAGCGTTGATTATCTCCGTGTTCATTTTCACCATCGGTAAGCAGAAAAATATGAGACACATAACCTTTGCTGCCGGTAGAACTTTCTTGAATGCCTAATTTTATCCCTTCATCGATCGCCGTACCTCCTCCCGCTTGTAATTGTTGAATTTTTGAGCGAATTGAGGTCAGATCATCCTGTCGCGATTGGGAGGGAAGAATAACTTTGGCGCGATGATCGAAAGCTATTACCGAGAGACGATCGTTAACCCCGAGGGATTCTATTAAACTGAAGGCCGCTTTTTTGACCGTTTCTAGGGGTTTTCCCTGCATAGAACCGCTATGATCGAGAACTAAACAAAGATTAATCGGTAAATTTGTGTTGATCTGTTCACTGGTGGCGGCGATCGAGAGCATCAGTTGACGTTGACTGCTGCTTTGATTAGCATCGATATGACTGTCACTCAAGGCCGATTTTAGAGTTACCCGCATAAGAGTTTTTTATCGTGGTCGTTGATATTTATATTGTAATGAGTATAGTTAGATTTGTGCTTATTTTCCCGTCCAGCATCGAGTTAAACAAGTTCGAGAAGTGGGTGCATCTCATTTTTGTCGATCTACGATGCTCGTTCTTGTTGGAAATTTTACCGTAGCCGGTCGGACTTATTCTTTCGTGGAAGTCATGGCAAAATCTCTTTAACGCGAACTAAAGTTATTTACTTTTTTTGAGATGATAACAAATTGGAATCGATGTTGATCAGGGGAAGGAAGCCTGAACCACCCATGACGACAGGAAAACGTCCATCCCACTTTTCGATTGCTCGTTGTTGTAAAATTTCTGCTGTTAGGTTTTGGCGCAATAGTTTTTGAGCTTCTGCCTGTCCCTTCGCACGGTTGATTTCCGCTTTCGCTTCCTGTTCTGCTTGTTGTGCGCGAAAAGCAGCTTCTTGTGCCTTTTGTTCCGCTACTTGTTTGGCTTCAATCGCTGCGTTAAACTCTTCAGAAAAACCAAAATTAACGAGAGATACATCATTGATAATTATCCCATAACGTCTTAGTCTTTGGGCGAGGGAAGTATCAATTTCACGTTTGAGTTCTCCTCGCTCTTGCAAGATATTTTGTACGGGACGTTGTGCTGTTGCCGCTTTGACAATTTCCGATACTGCTGGGTTTATAATACCAGAGACAATCTCATTGATATCCCCAACTTGTTGATAAATCTGATTAACTTTGTCGGGGTCGATGTGCCAGTTAACGATAATAGTTGTTTCCACATCTTGCAAATCTTTGGAAGATCCTTTTGCCTTTACTTCCGTTGTTTGTACTCGAACGTTGAGGGGCTTGATCTTGGTGACAATCGGTATAACAGGATGAATTCCTTCATCGAGGATTTGTTTTTGCACTTTGCCAAAGTACATGACAACGCCGCGTTCGCCAGTATCAATAATAACAAAAGGGCGCAGTATGGTAGTAATGGCTAATATTAAAATTCCCCCAGCCATTAATGGTATTATATTGCGATTGTAATTCATGACAACTCCTTAGATATTTGATCGGTTTTATCGTAGCACTGTTATTATAAGTAAGTAATCTCAATTAATTTTTAGATAGTGGGACAAGCTTCCGGTTCTTTGTATTTTATCTTTAATTGTAACCGGCTACTTAGTTGATGATAGGTGGTGCGTTACTTCAATCATAGTCCATCACACAATCACAGTCGATGATAGGTGGTGCGTTACGAGGGATTGTTACCTTCCAGTCACAGCAGCAATTTTGGCCGTCTAACGCACCCTACGTTTTACTTTTTGTTAACCACAAAGACAGGAAGTTAGGATTTTCACTAGGGTTTGCTGAATAAATGTGAAATGTAGGCAAGGTAAGGATTTTGTGGCTTTTCTCGTGAAACAGGTGCAAGATTTTGAGAGAATCGTGCTTCAAAACCTTGCGTCTTCATCGGCCCGCGTCCTGTAGGGGCGAAGCATTCGGGCAATAACCTATCGGTGAAACCGTAGATTTTCTATCCGAATGCTTCGCCGGTACTTTTTGCCGCAAACCCTAACTAGGGGAGAGAAGGAGGGTGAGAGGAACCATTCAAGATAAAGCAGCGATCGCTTGTTCTAGGGCCAGGGAAATATGAGTCCAATGGGTTCCCCCCTGACAAAAAACGATATAGGGTTCCCGTAGGGGTCCATCGGCGGAGAATTCCGAGGTGCTACCATCGATAAACGTGCCACCAGCCATCACTACTTGGCTCTCATAGCCCGGCATTTGGGCAGGAACGGGATCCAAGTAGGAACCGATGGGAGAATAGGCTTGAATGGCTTTACAGAAGGCAATCAGCTTATCGGGGGAACCGAGTTTAATCGCTTGAATAATATCGCGTCGAGGCACAAAAGGAGCAGGATTGACTGGATAACCCAACTTATCGCCCACATAGGCAATTAAATGACTGCCTTTCATCGCTTCTCCCACCATTTGCGGTGCTAGAAACAATCCCTGATAAAGAAGACGATTTTGGTCAAAAGTTGCCCCTCCCTCCCTACCGATTCCCGGTGCTGTCAGACGATAGCAGGCCATTTCCACTAATTCCGCTTTACCTGCTATGTATCCCCCGGCCGTGACGATTGTACCTCCGGGATTTTTAATTAGAGAACCGGCCATTAGATCTGCCCCCACGTCGGTGGGTTCTTTGGTGTTGATAAATTCTCCATAGCAATTATCGACAAAACAGACCGTATTCGGGTTTTGTTGTTTAACTATACGGACAATTCTCTCGATTTCGTCAATAGACAAACTCGATCGCCACGAATAACCGCAAGACCTTTGAATATGTACTAAACGGGTTTGGGGTTTAACTGCCGTTTCTAAAGCCAACCAATCGATCGCACCGGTAGAATCTAGCTCTAATTGCCGATAACTAACGCCAAAATCCTTTAAAGAGCCTTGACCACTGCCCCTAATCCCGATTACTTCCTCTAGGGTATCGTAGGGCGCACCCGCTACCGCTAACATTTCATCCCCCGGTCGGAGAACCCCATACAAGGCACAGGCGATCGCATGGGTTCCTGAAACAAATTGTACCCGCACCGCTGCCTTTTCGGCCCCCAGGGCTTGGGCGAACACTTGATCTAAAGTATCCCGTCCCAAGTCATCATGACCATAACCACTAACACTAGCAAAATGATGCACCCCGACGCGGTTTTCACGGAAAGCGCAGAGGACTTGACGGAGATTTTCCTTGACCTGTGCGTCAATTTCCGAAAAGATGGGGAGTAAGGCCTTTTCTGCCCTGTGGAGTAGAGAGGGGATATCCATCAAACAATAGACTGTGATATTTGTTACTATTTATCTCAAATGTCGGGTGAAGACCGTTCGGCTGATCTCACGGCCGAAGCCCTCGGTTTTACCGAAGGGATGAAACAAAGGCCAGCCTAGAACAGCACTTCGACAAGCTCAGTGACACGAAGCACGATTAAAAATAAGTGTCCAGTCTCCTGACAAAATCTCGAATAACTTCCTCTTTTAAGGGTCTTGACCTATCCAGGCAAAATAGCTACCATACAAGTATAGCGGATAGGGTAATCAACCGCTTTAAAAACCCCTGTAGTCTAACCACTACGCTATCTGCACCTTGACAATTAAAGATATGGGGTTCTGCCTAATTGTTCTAGTTTCTACCTGTAGGTAGGTAAAATCTTTGCAGGAACTAGACAAAGCAGCATTTGAAGCTAACACTTCAATTCAAGCAAATTTTGTAGAAATACAACTATCGTGGGGCATACGAAAAGTAATGCTTGGGGAGAGAACCACCTCTGGGTTGGATAACGCAAGGCATCTAATTTAAGTGGACTCGTTGAACCAAGAATCCCTCGCTTAAGCGCGACGGGAGTGTCAATAAGCGTCAAAGTTCCCCCTATGTCAAATCGAGACAGATAAGACAATGATGCTCTGTCTCCTGTTGTTTCCCTTTGGGTTATTCAATGACTGTTGCGACTTCCGAAAAACTTCCCATCGACTGGGTGACTCTCATCTACATGGCTTTTATCCACTTAGTGGCTCTTTTAGCCTTCTTGCCTAGCAATTTTAGCTGGGGCGCTGTGGGAGTGACATTGATTCTCTATTGGATTACCGGGGGTTTAGGAATTACCCTCGGTTTTCATCGTTTGGTCTCCCATCGGAGTTTTAAGACTCCCAAATGGTTAGAATACTTTCTGGTTTTGTGCGGGACCCTCGCTTGTCAGGGAGGTGCGATCGCATGGATAGGCCTACATCGTATACATCATAAATATTCTGATACTGCTCCCGATCCCCACGATTCTAATAAAGGTTTCTGGTGGAGTCACATGGGTTGGATGCTGCACGAAATTCCTGCCGACGAAGAAATTGCTCGTTTTACCCAAGATATCGCCGACGATCCTTTCTATAAATTCTGTCAAAATTATTTTGTTCCTATCCAAATTGTTTTAGGCTTAATTCTCTATGCTATGGGTGGTTGGCCGTTTGTAATTTGGGGAATTTTTGTTCGCTTGGTCTTAGTTTTCCACTCCACTTGGTTTGTCAATAGCGCCACCCACAAATTTGGTTATGTTAGCCATGAATCCCACGATAATTCTAAAAATTGTTGGTGGGTTGCCCTCTTAACTTTCGGTGAAGGTTGGCACAATAATCACCATGCCTATCAGTATTCGGCCCGTCATGGCCTACAATGGTGGGAGGTTGACCTGACTTGGATGACCATCCGTCTGCTGCAAATTCTGGGATTAGCTACTAATATTAAGTTGCCTCCCACCACGGCAACGGCGACAGAAAGTTAGTTTTATCCAGTAGTTAAATAGATTATAAATCTAGCCGAACTTAAGCTTAAGTTCGGTTATTTTTTCTGCGACTTAACCCAAATCTAACAGCTTTTCCCACGGCACAACTGAGGAATATAGGTAATGCCAATCCTCCCCCAAAAAACGAAATCATTGATAGGATAAACTTGATTATTTCCCCCTCTGCTGAACATTGACTAGGGAAAGCGCAACCCATCGGGCCAACAGCGAAGGATAACCAACCAAAAAAGTAAACACACAGGGGAAATAAGAGGCAAAAAACCAGACCCGCCGCTAGACAGCCTAATCCATCGGCCTTTCTATTCGATTTCTTCCCTGTCACCATCTCGATCGCTGACTTTTTCTAACCCTTAGCACAAAAAAGTCAAACTATTAACTTTTTTAACAAATGTTTAATATTTATGCCGACGTGCCAGAAGGACCCCAGAGAACGTATATTTAAAGCTAATCCCCAAATTATATTAAGTTTCTAATGAAAAAAATCTCGATTTTAGGCTCTACTGGCTCGATCGGCACTCAAACTCTCGATATTGTCACCGATCATCCCGATAAGTTTCAAGTGGTGGGATTAGCCACGGGTAATAATATTCAACTACTATCGGAGCAAATTCGGCAATTTCGCCCGCAAATCGTGGCGATTAATAACGAAAGTCAACTAGAAGACCTAAAAAGCCTAATTTCCGACCTTGACTATACCCCGATTATCCTAGCAGGAAAGGAAGGAGTAATCGAAGTGGCCCGTTATGGCGATTCCGAAAGCGTCGTCACGGGAATTGTCGGTTGTGCGGGATTGCTGCCGACAATTGCCGCTATTACTGCTGGTAAAGATATTGCGCTCGCTAATAAAGAAACCCTGATTGCTGGCGGTCCGGTGGTGCTGCCTTTAGTGGAAAAACACCGAGTTAAATTATTACCTGCGGATTCGGAACATTCAGCTATTTTTCAATGTTTACAGGGAGTTCCCCCGGGGGGATTAAAAAAGATTATTCTCACTGCTTCTGGGGGTGCTTTTCGCGATTTACCGGTGGAAAAATTGCCGCAAGTAACTGTAGCTGATGCCCTCAAACATCCTAACTGGTCTATGGGCAGAAAAATCACCATCGATTCGGCTACTTTAATGAATAAAGGTCTAGAAGTTATCGAAGCTCATTATTTATTTGGTGTCGATTATAATGCGATCGATATTGTTATTCATCCCCAAAGTATTATTCACTCTTTAATTGAGTTACAGGACACCTCGGTTTTAGCTCAATTAGGCTGGCCAGATATGCGTTTACCCCTGTTATATGCCTTGTCTTGGCCTGAAAGAATTTATACCGATTGGAAACCTTTAAATTTAGTTAAAGCCGGCAGTTTAACCTTCAAAGAACCCGATCATCAAAAATATCCCTGTATGGGATTAGCCTACGCAGCCGGCCGCGCGGGTGGGGCAATGCCAGCAGTATTAAACGCGGCTAACGAACAAGCGGTAGCGTTATTTTTAGAAGAAAAGATTAGCTTCTTAGATATTCCCCGGGTGATCGAAAAAGTTTGCGATCGCTTTGCAATTCATAACAGTTCTACTCCTAGCCTAGATGACATTTTAGCCGCCGATAATTGGGCGCGTCAAGAGGTATCTAACTGTCTGATTGCCAATCTAGTCTAGATAGTCTAGATTCTGTAGGGATGTTAACTCTAATGTCTCTACAGGTCTAGGATAGAAAAATCAATAATTTCGGCTATTTTTTCTGGTTAACTAGATTTATGATGATTAGGGCAAGAGTTGATAACCCTAAATAACCCTGAAGCTTGATCAAAAATAAGATAAAATAAACAAGATAGCGGTTATTACTTTTAATTTTCTATGGTTACAACTTCTCTATCCCTCCCCGAAATCGCACGAGAAACCCGTCAAGCGAGTCGTCAACTGGCTATCCTAACTAACGAAGAAAGGAATGAAGCTTTAGAGGCTATTGCTGAGGCTTTAACTGCCAATGCTGATCAGATACTAGAAGCTAATATCGCCGATGTTCAAACTGCCAAAGCAATGGAATTATCTCCAGCTTTATGTGCGCGATTAGAGTTAAGTCCCAGCAAATTAAAAGCCGCTATTGCCGGGGTGCGAGATGTGGCTAAATTAGCAGATCCTTTAGCTACGATGCAAATTAATCGGGAATTAGATCAAGGTTTAATTCTTCAGAGAATAACCTGTCCTTTGGGGGTTTTAGGGGTGATTTTTGAAGCTCGTCCCGATGCTTTAATTCAAATTACCAGTTTAGCGATTAAATCTGGTAATGGCGTTATTTTAAAAGGGGGGAAAGAGGCGCTCCGTTCTTGTCAAGCTTTAGTAACAATTATTCATCAGGCATTGAGTCAAACTAAAGTTAATCCGGCGGCGGTACGATTATTAACAACACGAGAAGAAATTCAGGAACTATTAAAACTCGATCAATACATCGATTTAATAATTCCTAGAGGTTCTAACGAATTTGTTCGTTATATCCAAAATAATACCCGCATTCCTGTGCTTGGTCACGCCGATGGTATCTGTCATCTCTACATCGACAAAGAAGCCGATTTAAGCAAAGCAATTAGGATTACCGTCGATGGCAAAACTCAATATCCTGCCGCTTGTAATGCCATTGAAACTTTATTAGTTCATCAAGAAATCTCTAGACAATTTTTACCCGCAGTGGCCCAGGCATTAGAGGAAAAAAAGGTTAAATTATTGGGAGATGAAGCAACTCGTCAGATTATTAACGTACCATCGGCCACAGAACAGGACTGGCAAACCGAATATAGTGATTTAATTCTGTCAATTAAAATTGTCGATAGTCTAGAATCGGCAATCGAACATATTAATTATTACGGTTCTCGACACACGGAAGCCATTGTCAGCGAAAATTTTAACACAGCCAAAACCTTTAGCGATCGAGTCGATGCCGCCGGAGTTTTTCATAATTGTTCCACCCGATTTGCCGATGGTTTCCGTTACGGTTTTGGGGCCGAAGTGGGTATCAGTACCCAAAAAATGCCCCCCCGCGGTCCGGTGGGATTAGAGGGATTAGTGACCTACAAATATCAATTAGCCGGAGATGGTCATATTGTCGCCGATTATTCTGGGGAAAATGCCCAATCTTTCACTCACAAGGATTTATAGTCGAGAAAAAAAGCAGATGTTTACAGGATTAATTCAAGCCTTGGCAACGATTCGGGTCGTGGATACCGATAGACTCTATTTGTCTGTATCCTCTGATACAATTCTCCAAGATTTAATGATTGGTGATAGTGTGGCTGTGGATGGGGTTTGTTTGACAGTTGAGGAAATTCTCCCAGAGGGTTTTGTGGCCACCGCTTCCCCGGAAACCCTACAGCGCACTACTTTGGGACGAAGGATTAAAACAGAAACCAACGTTAACCTAGAAACCTCTCTGCGGGTGGGTAGTAAAATCGGCGGTCATTTTGTCACCGGTCATGTGGACGGAATTGGCTGTTTATTAGAATCGATAATCGTGGCTAATTCTTGGGAAATGACCTTTGCTGCCCCTAGTTCCCTAGAAGACCAGTGGAATAACTACATAGCTCGTTATATCGTCGGTAAGGGCAGTATAGCTGTTAATGGCATCAGTTTAACCGTGGCCGATTGCGATGCCTCCGGCAGCTGGTTTAAAGTGGCTGTCATCCCCCACACCTACGCCGAAACCAATCTTTCCCATTTAAAATTAGGGGATTGGGTGAATCTAGAAGGGGATATTTTAGGCAAATATGTGGAAAAATTGCTAGGAATGCGCTCTTATCACGCTCCTAGCGAGATTAGCCTAGAATTTCTGGCTGAACATGGTTATTAGTTTTCCAGAAAAAGCCTAAGCACTTCCCGTACTGATTTTAGTCTACCTTCTGATACTAAATCCAGTTATTAAAGACTGATTATCTATTCCTCCTTTTGCCTTTTGCCTCTTGCATGAGTGCCTATCCTCATAAGTAGCCTATACTCAACGGATTTAGTATGACACAACAAGCAAATCGATTTTTTGCCAAACGGTGGGAAAACTTTTGGGAAAATAGTTTCCTAAAACCTTAAAACTACTTGTGTCAAAAATGTAAACCATCAAAACAGTCCTTTCTTTAATAAATATTTTTCAAGTTCTTCCACCATAGCAACTTTTTTAATGTTTAGATAATCGGCAACGCGCTCGATATCGTATTGGCCTTGATAGTATTTATTGAACACAAGTTTTAGGTAATTTTCTCCCAAATATGTCGCCTGATTAGCATAGTAATCACCTCCAGATTTTTTATTTTTGTCCTGACTTTTTCCCACCTGCTCACTGTACCACTCGCTTACTTGAAAAGTACATTCTTTCTGAGAAATCAAGTTATTATCTAATAGTTTTCGTAAAACTACTTCTCGACTAACCTTATAATCACTGGAAATTTTCGAGATAATTTTATCGTTAACTATTGTTTCTCTGATTATCTCAGAAAAAACATGATTAGGAAGCAGAAACTCCGCAGCAAATTTATTACAAAATATCTCGATATATTTATTTTCTCCTTGCAAACTATTAATATATCTATCGTTAGACTTAGTAATTCCATTAGTCTGCAAAAGAATATGTGCTAATTCATGAAAAATGGTAAATATTTGTCTAGATTTTTCCGTGCTATTATTAAGATAGATGATTGGAAATTCAATATCTATCAAGCAAAATCCCGAAATTTCTCGCTGCTTAAAAGAACGCTTAAAAATAAAAATACCAGCTTTTTCCACGGCACTCCGCCATTTTTTTAAGGCAGTTTCCCGATCATTCCAGGTCAGTTGTTCTTCTAGAGTAACGTTTAAATAATTTCTGATCTGTTCGGCTAATTTCCTTAAATCATCACTAGAGCTAACCGAAATATCCTGAAAGATTTTCTTGGTACTAGGATTAATACCATTATTAATTTCCTGTAGCGACAATTGCATCGCTTTTGCTTGTCGTAAAGCATAGATAGTATCGGCGGCCAAATTTTCGATTTCAAAGTCTGGCAAAGTTCTAAATTCTTGTTTTTCCTCCGCTTCTAGGGGAGGTTCTGGGAAAAAGAATAAAGCGAGGGGACGTTTATATATTTCTGCTAACTTTTCCAATTGACTATAGGTAGGAAAGTCCTCTCCTGACTCCCATTTCTCGATAACAGAAACATCTTTTTTAAACTTGACCGCCACAGACTCAAGAGAATATCTCGCCCTTTCTCTTGCCCATTGGATTATCTTGGGATTAACGCCTGTCAGTTTCTCGCCCATCACTTTATCTTATCATCACGAGATAGAGATTTCTAGCTTAATTGAGCTACTACAGTAGTTTAATTGTACTATATAGTTACCTAAAATAGAGACAATGTACCGATTTCTGGATAGGTCAGCGAGGGATTGATAACTTTTTCCTATATAAAAAACCAGCCGAAAGCTTGACATTAGCCAAAATACCCAGACAATGTTAAGTTAAATTAACCAATAGCCTAGGCTTGTATTTAAGGAAAACCCCTTATGGTAGCAACACCAGTTCAACAGAAATACGACATCAAAGATATTAGTTTAGCCCCCATCGGCAAACAACGCATCGAATGGGCTGGTCGGGAAATGCCCGTTTTGCGTCAATTAGCCGAACGTTACGCCATCGAAAAACCCTTTGCTGGACTGCGTTTAGTCGCTTGCTGTCACGTTACCACCGAAACCGCTAATTTGGCAATCGCACTCAAAGCCGGTGGCGCTGATGCGTTATTAATTGCTAGTAATCCCCTTTCCACCCAAGATGATGTGGCCGCTTGTTTAGTCGCTGATTACGGCATCCCCGTTTATGCAATCAAAGGGGAAGATAACGACACCTATCACCGTCACGTTCAAATCGCCCTCGATCATAAACCCCAGATTATCATCGATGATGGTTGTGATGTAGTGGCCACCCTGGTTAAAGAAAGAAGTCACCAATTACCCGACATTATCGGTACTACCGAAGAAACTACCACCGGCATCGTCCGTTTGCAAGCCATGCTCAAAGCTGGGGTGTTATCCTTCCCCGCAATGAACGTTAACGACGCAGAAACCAAGCATTTCTTTGATAATCGCTACGGTACAGGTCAATCTACCCTTGATGGTATCATTCGCGCCACCAATATCCTCCTCGCCGGTAAAACCGTGGTTGTGGCTGGTTATGGTTGGTGTGGTAAAGGTGTCGCTATGCGGGCCAAAGGTTTAGGCGCTAATCTAATTGTCACCGAAATTAACGCCGTACGCGCCATTGAAGCGGCGATGGACGGTTTCCGCGTTATGCCCATGGATGAAGCCGCTAAAGAAGGCGATATCTTCATCACTGTTACTGGTAACAAGCACGTTATCCGGGCTGAACATTTCGACCTAATGAAAGATGGGGCGATTGTTTCCAACTCCGGTCACTTTGATATTGAAATCGACCTGCAAGCTTTAGGCGCAAAAGCGAATAATGTTAAGGAAGTTCGCAACTTTACCCAACAATATAGCCTAAAAAGCGGTAAATCCGTCGTTGTTATCGGTGAAGGTCGCCTAGTTAACCTCGCAGCCGCCGAAGGTCATCCTAGCGCCGTTATGGATATGAGTTTCGCTAACCAGGCGATCGGTGTAGAATACTTGGTTAAAAATAAAGGTAAATTGGCCCCCGGCATCTACTCGATTCCCTACGAATTAGACCAAGAAATCGCCCGTTTGAAACTGCAAGCCATGGGGATTGAAATCGATACCCTCACCGAAGCCCAATTAGAATATATCAACTCCTGGACTTCCGGAACCTAATATCAGTTATCAGTTATCAGTTATCAGTTATCAGTTATCAGTTTTCAGATGTGAGTTTTCAGTTATCAGGTGTGAGTTTTCAGTTTACTGAAAATACTTCCCCAACCCCCTTTTTTTACTTTTAAACTGTTTTCTAAATCATAAAAAAATATGACTGAATGGATTACAAATACAATGACTTCGATGGGCTATTTAGGCATAGCCCTATTAATGTTTTTAGAGAATCTTTTTCCTCCCATTCCCTCAGAATTAATTATGCCCCTAGCCGGTTTTACCGTCCATGAGGGACAAATGGAATTTATTCCGGCAGTGGTAGCGGGGATTGTCGGAACCGTAGTCGGAGCGCTACCTTGGTATTATCTCGGTCGGGTTGTGGATGAGGAAAAAATCGAAAAACTAGCTGATAAATACGGCAAATGGATTACCGTTTCCGCTAAAGATATTCAAAAAGCCAATCAATGGTTTAACCGTCACGGTAGTAAAGCGGTTTTACTCTGTCGTTTGGTCCCCGGAGTGCGAACTTTGATTTCCCTACCTGCTGGGATGAATCACATGGCGATGATTCCCTTTTTAGTTTACTCCACCATCGGCACGACCCTCTGGGTCGTTTTTTTAACGGCAGCAGGTTACTTTTTAGGGAAAAATTACCCCCTTGTGGAAGAATATCTGGCTCCCGTCTCAAAAATAGCCCTACTTGCCCTCGTTATCTGGTTTATCCTCTGGATTATCCGCAAACGCAACCGCCGGTATGAGTAAATGTTGATCATAGGTGCTGCGTTACGACGGATTGTCACCTTCCAGTCAAAGCAGCAATTTTTGCCGTCTAACGCACCCTACGTTTTACTACGTTTTACTGCTTATAAAGGGGCAAAAGGATAAGAATATACGAGGTTTTAATATGCCAACAATTAAACTACGTTCTCAGATTGGTAGAGATGGAATCTTACATTTAGATATACCGTCCGATTTTAAAGAAACTGAAGTAAATGTTACAGTAACCGTTGAAGCGGTTCAAGAAGTCAGTGAAGATTTAGCAAGTAGAAAAGAGGAAAGAAAACCTCGCTATAATGCCTGGGGCAACCCAGTAGTAGAGCAATCTATTACCCAAGCTATTTCAGGAATGCGCCGCCTTCAAAAAACTGTAGCTTTACCTAAAAGTGAAATTCGTGCCATGCGAGAAGAAGGGAGGCGGTTTTGATTGAGTTCGTTTTAGATTGTTCGGTAGCAATTAGCTGGTGTTTGGTCGATGAAGATAACGATTATGCTAACGCAGTATTAGACATAATGCCAAACGCCGAAGCATTTGTTCCCGAAATTTGGTCTTTAGAGATTGTCAATACTCTCCTAGTCGCAGAAAGAAGAAATGGCTCTACCGAACCTGTCATGTAAAACTATTAACAACTCATGCTTGTAAAGCTTGTATAGTAAGGTTTTGAGTTTTTGTTAGATTGATATTTATCAACTTTAGAGCATTACTGGACAGAGAGGGAGCTTGGGGAATTTTCTACAGTGTAAGTTCGGAAGAACCGAAGAAATCGGATGACGGTCGAGCAAACTCAAGCATCGATTAATTGGTTACAGTCTTTACTTATTACTATTGATTCTTTAACTTCAGTCCAAGCTTTTGGCAGGACTTTAACACTAGCAAGAGAACAAAAATTAGCTTCTTATGATGCTGCTTACTTAGAGCTTGCTTTGCGCTTAGATTTACCATTGGCTACCAATGATAAGCAATTAATAGATGCAGCATTACGCTGTCAGGTAGAATTACTTAATCCCGCTCTAAATTAAACAAAGTTAGTTTTATCACCCGAATATTCCTTGGCTTGGTGGCTCTACCGTACTTGTGATGATAATATATAATGATGGTCTATGACAGAGACATTAAATACTGTTTGGTATTAGGAGAAAAGCTGTGCCACTGATTAAAATACCAAGGAATTATCTGATTGCTGAGGATGAAAATTTTATTACAGCAGACGTGCCAGATTCACTGCTTCAGCTTTGGCAAAAAGATTATCAAAAGGTGGTTAAAGCCAAAGGTATTCTTAAGGATAAAAAAGCGGCAATGCTATCTCATGTAGAGTCTCTTCGTCGGGAGTGGGATGGATGAAATACGTCTATGATACCAATATTTTTATTTATTATTTAGCCGATGATGATATAGTTACTTCTTTTTTCTCCCAAGCTTTTTTGAGTTTGCATCAGATTTTTATCTCACCAATTGTCAGAATTGAGTTACTCAGTTTTCCTACTTTGTCTAAGGAAGAAGAGCAGATAATTGAAGATTTACTCTCACAGTTTGAATTAATTCCCATATTGAGAGAAATTGAAGATATGACTATTCAACTGAAACGACAGTATAAAATCAAGATTCCCGATGCCATTATTGCCGCAACAACATTGAGCCAAAATGGATGTTTGGTCACTAGAAATGTTGATGATTTTAAGGATATTTCTGGTTTAAATATTAAAAACCCGTTTATTGATGAGGGGTAAAGAATAGTAGAAGAGCGAGAATTAAAAGTTGACTTATCTGCAAAGTAGCCTACTACTGGAAACCGATAGCTTGATGACAGCAACCAGTGCTAGGTATTGAAGTATAAAAAAAACCATGAATTCGTAGAGAAAGTAGCCAAAATTAGACTTGATAAAAGACCTGAGATTGTTATATGCTACAGGTTACAAGTCTTTGCGTGAGAGAAAACAAGTAACAATTCAAGCCATGCATTAAAGTCCAACAATACTCACCAGATACCTTAATTAAACAGCCTGGGAGGTGAGCTTTGGGGGCTCCAATATTAAAAGTTAAGTCGCTGTAAACCAACCAACTACCTCCTTTTCTCCAGCCGACGCGATCGCCGAACTTTTCCCACACCTTTTGATTATACTTTCTCGTGCCACCAAGACTTTCATAGATTTCTTTCTGGACGCTGAAGCCAAACTTACCGTTACTGTAGTTTAGCCAAAGTTGGTTAATAGTTCGTAAATCTTCACAGGGAAAATTATCAATAAGCTAAACGGCTTTTACTTCGGATCACCGATATAGACTCCAAAAGGGTTATAGCTATTGGATCATGCAGGTTAAGCGCCGTTTAGCTTATCCTCTCGTCTCAACCATCCTTCGCTTTCCCTTCCGGCGACCCGACACATAACTTTACCTGTTTCTTCGTCTGCTTCTTTCCAGTTTCCTGCTGCTAGGAGTTGCTGTAATCGAGAATAGTTAACACCCCTAGCACTTTATCGATTAATCCCTATCTTAATTGCAATGAGTATATAAAAAAAAGGAGTGAAAATAATCACTCCTACTGATAATCAGAAGAAAAAATGGCTTAAACCTAGAGAGCGTTGGCTCCCGCTACTACTTCTAGCAATTCTTGCGTAATAGCGGCTTGACGCGCTTTGTTGTAGGTGCGGCTTAAAGTCCCGATTAACTCGCTGGCGTTCTCGCTGGCGTTGCTCATCGCCGTCATCCGGGCTGCTAATTCACTCGCTGCCGATTCCTGGAGAGCGCGCAGTAATTGGTTATTTAAGTACAAAGGTAGGAGAGAATCGAGGATTTGGACGGGATTCTGCTCAAAAATCATGTCTTGGGGAAAAACCTGCGCTGGTTGGCTGGCCATTTTTTCCCGTTGTACCTTAAATTTTCCCTCTTTAGTCACCAAACGGAAAATCTCGTCATCCTGTACCGCTAAACCTTGGGTAGTTAAAGGTAACAGGGTTTGAATCACCGGAGTGGAACTGATCAGGGAGATAAAACGAGTATAAATTAACTCGACGCGATCAACTGTTTCCGATAAAAATAAGGAAAGCAATTCATCCCCAATCGTGCCAGCTTCATCGGCAGTAGGAATCTGTTCGAGGTTAATAAATTTAGCGGCAATGGGAGCATTCCGGCGCTCGAAATACTGTGCCGCTTTCCGGCCGGCAACAACTAATTGATAGTTAATCCCTTGCTCTTTTAATTCATTCATCCGTTGTTCGGCACGACGGATGACGTTAGTATTATAACCGCCACAAAGACCTCGATCGCCTGTCACTACCAACAGAGCCACGGTTTTTACTTCCCGTTGGGCCAGTAGGGGTAAGTTAACATCACTAAAGGCCAAACGACCTTGCAGATTATAAAGTACCTGAGCGAGGGCATCGGCAAAAGGACGGGTACAGAGAACTTGTTCTTGGGCGCGGCGCACTTTTGCGGCCGCCACTAGACGCATGGCCTCGGTAATTTTTTTGGTATTTTTGACCGATTGAATTTGGTCGCGAATCGCTTTGAGATTAGGCATAATTCAGTTATCAGTTATCAGTTATCAGTTATCAGTCATCAGTCAAGAGTCGGGGTTTAGGAGGGAATGGAGAGGTGGGGAAATGGGGAGATCGGGAAATTTCAACTAATACCCCAAAACCCCAAAACCTCAACACCCCATCCCCTAAAACCTAACCCCCATTACCAACATTCATTTACTGATTACCGAGATTATTTAAAGGCTTGTTTGTACTCGTTGATGCCATCTTTGAGCAGGCCTTCCGCTTCGTCGTTGAGTTGTTTTTCAGTGCTAACGATCTCAACGTAGCGAGGTTTGCTGGTTTTCAGGTATTCCCGTAGGCCAGTGCAGAAATCGATAACTTTATTGGTGGCGATATCGTCGAGATAACCGTTTAAACCGGCATAAACCACCGCGACCTGTTCCCAAACGGCCAGGGGGAAGTTTTGGGGCTGTTTCAGGATTTGACGCAGACGCTGACCGCGAGCGAGTTGTGCTTGGGTGGCCGCATCAAGGTCAGAAGCGAATTGAGCAAAAGCTTCTAATTCGTCAAACTGGGCTAATTCTAGTTTTAATTTACCGGCCACTTTCTTCATCGCTTTCGTTTGGGCTGCCGAACCCACGCGGGATACGGAAATACCAGCGTTAATAGCGGGACGGAAACCAGCGTTAAAGAGGTCGGTGGAGAGGAAGATCTGACCGTCAGTAATCGAAATTACATTGGTGGGAATGTAGGCAGAAACGTCACCGGCCTGGGTTTCGATAATCGGCAGGGCGGTCATGCTGCCACCACCGAGGGCATCGCTGAGTTTAGCGGCGCGCTCTAGTAAACGGGAGTGGAGATAGAAAACGTCGCCGGGGTAAGCTTCCCGACCGGGAGGACGACGCATGAGCAGGGATAGCTGACGATAAGCTTGAGCCTGTTTGGTGAGGTCATCGTAGATAACTAGGGTCGCTTTGCCTTTATACATGAAGTATTCGGCGATCGAAGCTCCGGTGTAGGGGGCGATATACTGGAGGGTGGCGGGGTCGTTAGCGTTAGCGGCCACCACCACGGTGTAATCCATGGCTCCTCTTTGGGTGAGGGTGTCGATTACTTGGGCGACGGTGGAGGCTTTTTGACCGATGGCGACATAGACACAGATCACGTCTTCGCTTTTCTGGTTAATGATTGTGTCAATGGCGATCGCAGTTTTACCGGTTTTTCTGTCACCGATAATTAACTCCCGTTGACCACGACCGACGGGAATCATGGCATCGATAGCGGTAATGCCGGTTTGCATCGGTTCACAGACGGATTTGCGAGCGACAATACCGGGGGCGGGGGATTCCACCAGACGGGTTTCGCTGGTGATGATGTCCCCTTTACCGTCGATGGGACGACCGAGAGCATCAACCACGCGGCCGACTAAGGCTTCACCCACGGGAACCTGAGCGATTTTACCGGTAGCTTTCACCGTACCGCCTTCTTTAATCCCGAAACCGTCACCCATTAACACTGCACCGACGTTATCTTCTTCGAGGTTAAGGGCGATGCCGACGGTTCCATCTTCAAATTCTAATAGTTCTCCCGACATGGCTTGTTGTAGGCCGTAGATGCGGGCAGTACCGTCACCCACTTGCAGGACGGTTCCCACGTTGGAGACCTGTACTTCTTGGTTATAGGATTCGATCTGTTGACGAATAATCGTGCTAATTTCGTCGGGTCTGATAGCTACCATAGTTTAATCTGGGAAAAAGTAAAAAATTAGGAGGTGAAAAAACGGCAAAAAAGGGAGATTAGATGACCTTAGCGCAGGGAGAGGCTGAGGCGTTGTAGTTGACCGCGAATGCTGGCATCAAAGACCTGAGAACCGACTTTGATCACCACACCACCGATGAGGCTGCCATCAACTTTGGTTTTCAGTTCGACCACATTTGCCCCGGTCAGGGTTTTCACTTTGTCGATGACGATTTGTTTTTGGCTATCGTTCAATTCGGTGGCCGAGGAAACTTCCGCTAAAACGGTGTTAGTCAGCACTCTAGCCAGGGTGAGATATTGTTGACAAACGGGTTCTAAAAATTGAATCCGACGTTTATCGACTAATAACATCATGAAGTTAGTTAAATAGGGATTGGCACTGCTCCCCATTACTTGGGAAAGAACGGCTTTTTTAGCTTCTTCTTTGATGACGGGATTGCCGATAAAAGCTCTTAGATCGGGAGCATTTTCTAGCAATTCCAAGAGGGATTTAATTTCGCCGCCGATCGCTTCTAATTGTCCGCTGCTTTGGGCGACGGAAAGTAATGCTTGGGCGTAGGGTTCGGCGATTTCTGAACTGATTAAACTTCCCTGCATCTATTTACCTCCTAGGTTGGCCAAACTGCGATCAATTAGGGTTTGTTGTACCGATTCTTCCAGGCCGGTGCTTAATTGGGATTCCACATTAGCTAAGGCTAAAGCGGTAATTCTTTGGCGTAATTCTACTAAAACGCGATCCTGTTCCGCCGAGAGATCTTTAGCGGCACTTTCGCGCATTCTTTGAATATCGAGTTCGGCTTGGGCGGCGATGTCGGCGGTGACAGCTTTAGCTCTAGATCGAGAGTTATCGATAATTTTTTCCGCCTCTTGTTTTGCCAGGGCGAGTTTTTTCTGTTCTTCGGCGAGGGCGGTAGCGGCAATATTTTTCCGGTTTTCAGCTTCGGCCAAAGCTTCAGCAATCTTCGACTGACGTTCTCCGAGGATTTGTCCGAGAACTTTGCGGCCGTAGAAGATGACTAAACCGAGCAGAATCGAGAGGTTAAATAGGTTAGTTCCTAAGATATCGGTGTTGATGCCGAATCCCTCTGCTGCCGCTTCCTTCGCCTCCGTGGCTAATAATAAAACTGTGTCGATGATCATGATTATTGAGGGCGGGGAGTAGGTTATGCAGTTATCAGTTATCAGAGGTAAGTTATCAGTCTTCTAACTTCTGACGACTGACTTCTATCTTTTCACTGATCACTGTTATTAACCAAGGGCTGGGGTTTAGCGAACGAGTTCGGGGCCGAGGAGTTTTTCGAGAATTTGACGGGAAAGAGAGGCTACTTGTCCTTCTAGAGAACGAAAGGCTTCTTCTTTCTGTTGGGCAATTTCGGCGGCGACGGCTTCTTTACGAGCGATCGCTTCTTTTTGGGCTGCGGCAACTCGTTCGCTGGCTAGTTTTTGGGCCTCAGCTTGCGCTTGGGCGATAATCTCTTGGGATTGTTTACGAGCCGAACTTAATTGCAATTCGTACTCTTGTACCAGTGCTTCGGTTTTGGCTAGTTGTTCTTTGGCTCCGCTTTCTGTTTGCCGAATATACTCCGCCCGTTCATCTAAAACTTTACTGAGGGGTTTATAAAAAACGGCGTTCAGGATCACTGCCAAAAGAATAAATTGTAGTGCCATCACTGGCAGGGTGGCATCGAAATCAAACATTGATTTATTCCTGATAAATAGAAGCTATAGGCAGGTTCAAAAAAGGAAGACGATCCCCCTGCTTTAACAATAAACAGTCAGGGGGGATCAGCAAAATTCCCTTAACTAGCTATCAGCCTTCCGTCCCAAAAACCAGACTTTTTAGTTGGCTCCTTCGGCGTTTTTTTAGAGTTTTGAAAACTCTCCCGCCAAGCTGCGGACTGGGGGCTGATAGCCCACTGCTTTTTTAATTAGGCGAAGGGGTTAGCGAACAGTAAAACGAGAGCGATAACCAAGCCGTAGATGGTTAAGGATTCCATGAATGCCAAGCTGAGGAGAAGGGTACCACGAATTCTTCCTTCAGCTTCGGGTTGACGGGCGATACCAGAAACAGCTTCTCCAGAAGCGGTACCTTGACCAACGCCGGGGCCGATAGCGGCTAAACCAACGGCGAGGGCGGCGGCGATAACGGAAGCGGCAGCTACTGTGGGGTTCATGGTGATTTTTTCCTCTATTTACTAATCAATTTCAATCTGTTGTTTACAGAGCGCGTTCTCAGCCGTAAAAAATGGCTGGTTTTCTGCTCAAAACTCCCGAAAGAGTTTTTGGGAAAGAACGATCTGGGAATTCAGTTGCTCATCCTGAATTCGACCAATAATTTCTTAGTTATTATCCTATTATTTGGACACTTTTCCCTAAGAAATTTTTCTTTTTTTGTCCCTCGCTTTTAAGCGTGTTCTTCTTCGTGTTCCGATTCCAGGGCCTCATGGATATAGGCCCCGGCAAGGGTGGCGAAGACAAGGGCCTGAATAGCGCTGGTAAATAAACCGAGAGCCATCAGGGGTAGGGGTACGACTAGGGGGACAAGGAAGACTAATACGGCCACTACCAACTCGTCCGCGAGGATGTTTCCGAAAAGACGGAAGCTGAGGGAGAGGGGTTTGGTAAAGTCTTCTAAAATTTTGATCGGTAATAGCACGGGAATCGGCTCTAGGTAGTGAGCAAAGTAACCGAGTCCTTTTTTACTGATGCCCGCGTAGAAGTAAGCGAGGGAAGTCAGTAGGGCTAACGCCACCGTGGTATTGATGTCGTTAGTGGGGGCGGCTAATTCTCCTTCGGGCAGTTCGATTAACTTCCAAGGAATCAATGCCCCTAACCAGTTAGAAACGAAAATAAATAAAAATAGGGTGCCGATGAAGGGCAACCAGGGTCGATATTCCTTTTCTCCTAGCTGGTTTTTGGCTAAATCGCGCAGAAATTCCAGAACGTACTCCATCAGGTTTTGAATACCGCTAGGAACTTTCTGGATCTTGCGGGTAGCGGCGATCGAGGCGATGATTAAGATAGCGAAGACGATCCAGGAGACCGCGATCACTTGCCCGTGAATTTTTAGTCCGCCGATGTGCCAGTACCAGTGTTGTCCCACTTCCAGGGAAGCGAGGCTATAAAAATTAAGCACACTTAAACTGTCTAAC
The DNA here is from genome assembly GCF_020247025.1 of Microcystis sp. M109S1. Classification (NCBI taxonomy): domain Bacteria; kingdom Bacillati; phylum Cyanobacteriota; class Cyanophyceae; order Chroococcales; family Microcystaceae; genus Microcystis; species Microcystis sp. M109S1. The sequence continues at coordinate 3,745 of NZ_JADBRW010000198.1, read as the reverse complement.
ATTTCCACCTTGGAGAGATTCGGGTTCGCAAATCAGGGTTATTTTAACGGTCAAAGGGGTTAGGAATCGGCTTTCTGCTCCAACTTGAAGATGGTTTGCAGAGTATAGACGATGATCGCCCCTTTATAGGTCAAAAAACCCAAAAAAACTGGCACTATGTGCAGTTCTTGCCAACGACTGGCGATGATGATTAATCCAGCGAATAGGGCTAATCCTTTTTTGCCCACCCGATTTTTCGTTACCCCCAATTTTTCCACTTCCCCGGCCAGGAGTTTTAGGTAAACAACTCCCACCATTGCCCCTAATAGGTAATTAAGGGCGGTATTGAGGGAATAAAACCACCACACGGGAATAAAGATCAGACCGCTTAAGATCAGGGTGGTGATCAATAAAGTGTTTTGTAGTTGATAGTATTCCCGCATCGGATCTGACGGCGGGTTGGTTTCTGGGGTTGGGGGAGATTCGATCGATGGATCAGACAAGGTACACCTAAATCAGCGATAGACTAATCTCAATATCTAGATTGCTTTCCGAGCTATGACGCTCAGGTGAGCCACAAGACATATTATCACGGCAGTGGCAACAATTATTAAGCAATTGTAAATGGCCATGATTCCCCCCGCTCTCAGCCGTCATCAGCTTTTTTCTCCCCCCTCCCCTGTCCCTTCTCCCCACTTCCCCAACTCCGGCGCTCCCTCTTGCTTGTTCCCTAAAACCAGAGACTTCGTACCTCACTATTAAGATAACTGCTAAACTAAGTGATCCTGCCAATGGTTAATAAAAAGCAGTTGGTTGGGAAAAGGTAAGGTTCACTATTTTTTTCTATCTTGATTTTTAAACTCAATACCCATAAGAAAAAAGTTTTTGTGTGCTTCTCTCTGACAACAATCTCTAGGCAAAAAGCCCGATATTTTTTAAAAAAGCTGATAACTGATAACCGATTCTGTCTCCCGATACAAACTAACTGGGAACAATATTTAAGAAAGCATCGAAGTCTTTTAATGCTTCTTGGAATTGAGTAGCGGCAAGACTAGCATCTTTTTCTTTGGCTGCCGCATCGATACGTTCAAAGTGAACGAAAAGATTTTTCGCTAACTGCTTGGCTTTTTCTTGGTCTTTGGGCAGTAAATTACGGGATAATCCTACCATTTCCTGACGCAATTGCCCCAAGGGACCGTGGATATAGGTGCGAGTATCTACCCAATTTTTGTCAGCGATGAGGTCTTGCAAAACGCTCATTTTTTGGCGAAATCCTTCTATGGGTTGGATGTAAACCTGTAACTGTTCGATTTTTTGGGGACTGTAAACGCTGGGGATAGTTGCTTGCGGACCACTGCAGCTAACCAGCAGGGTAGTAACTAGGACTAAAACTAGGGAAATAATCGAGCGAAGACGTGGCATTGGTTTATATGTACTATTTAACAAGCTATTGACGTTCTCTCCCTTAACCAGTCAAGGTATCGGAACGATTTTTACTTTATCAGAATTTTGGGTTTAAAACCTCGCCCCTTTTAGGGCATCCATTGGTCACATCTTTCATTAACAAAAAGAGAAGAAACTTAAAAAGGGCTCTTCTCGACTTTGTGCAATAAGTGGGTGGGTGGAATTAAATATAAGATAAACGTAGGTTGGGTTGAAGCATGAAACCCAACGCCCGCATGGGTTACGCTACCGCTAACCCATCCTACAAATAATTGTGCCTCCCTACTTAAGTTTAACTTATATAGTAGAGATCGATCTTTGTGTCCTCTGTGTCTCTGTGGTTCCTTCCACTGAAAAGTTCCTGAACAGTAATGATTGTAACGGAAATGGAGTGACGGGACGCATTAGCAATAACTTGGGGATGATTGCGAAGAATTAGGGAAATATGGTCAGTATCGAGAATATATTGAGACACAAATCTTTATCCTCTACAGATAATAAGCTAAACGGCGCTTAACCTGCATGATCCAATAGCTATAACCCTTTTGGAGTCTATATCGGTGATCCGAAGTAAAAGCCGTTTAGCTTATGAGGGATCTACTTCACTGTCATCATCTAAAGTACGTTCTGCTTGAAGTGTATCCATGATTTCTTGAAAATCTGCGTCATTTTCAAAGATACCTGCAAATTCTCGCCAATTGGGTGAGGGGTTATCTAGGGGTGTTGTCCATGATATCGTTTCAATTTGGCTAATTTGTTCGATAAAGGTTGTTTGTAGTTGGGAAATGGCTTCTTCTTTGGTGGGTGCTTGGACTCGAAAATGAGGCAATTCAGCGATAGATACAGCATATTGACCATTTTTAAGGGTTTCTATCAGTATTTTTACCTTTAGATTAGCTGATGGTTGGGAGGGCGGGATATTGAGATTGATGACCATAGCATTTTGTTGATTTATCGCTTTACTTCCTTATTTTATTGGAAGTCAAGATAAGTATGAGGCATTTTTGGATAAGTTAGGGTTTAGAGAGTTGCGTTGCCGAAGGCACACTGTGTGATCGCTCGTTTTTAATTATGGGTAATATCAATTATGGCTAAAATGTTTCCCCCAGATGCGCCTTCTAATCCTGATTTACGGGGAGAATCAGAAGTATATCATTTACTATCTCAACTTGACGATGATTTTTACATTTTTCAAGACAGATACTGGATTTTTAAGAATAAAGATGGAGCTAGAACTGAAAGAGAAACGGATTTCTTGTTAGTTCACCCCCAGAAAGGCCTATTGATTATTGAAGTCAAGGGAGGAACTCGATTTTCTTACGACGGGGAACATGATAAGTGGAAATCGGGAGATAATATTTCTTATCAAAATCCCTACAAAAAACAATTAGCTAACTCAAAGAATTTGCCGTTATTCCTAAAAGGTGAACTACCTAGTTTGAAAAATCGTTGGATAACTTGTGGATATGCAATTTGTTTTACTCATATTGATATTTTAGAGGGAAATTTAGCTCTCTTTATGGAAAAAAAGTTACTTTATTTAGAGATGATCTGAAAAATCTAGGTGAGAAAATCAACGAAATATATAGTCATTATAGCAATAATAATAATCATCATCAACCTCTTGGCAAAAAGATAGTAGAAGAAATTAAAACTTTAATTACCCCTAATTCAGAATTTAGAAAATCCCTAAGTGCAAAACTAGAAGATGAGGAACAAACTATAATTAAGCTGACTAAAGAGCAACAAGAAATTTTAGATGGTTTTTATAAAGTTAAAACTCCAATCCTTATTGATGGACCTGCGGGAACAGGAAAAACTCAACTCGCAATCTCACAAGCTATTTCAGATATTCAATCTGATAGATTGGTTTTATTCATTACTAATTCTCAGGATTCAAAATATGATATTTCTAAGGAAATTTCGCTTAATGTTGAAATTAATAATGATCTTTTAAAGATATTTACGCTTCAAGAACTTAGTTTAGTACAAAAAGTTTTAGAAAATAAAGAAAATTTAGAAGAAGTCAGAATTATTATTGATGAGGCACAACAATTAGATGGTGATTTTTTAAGAAAAATAGCTGACTATGCTAGTCAAATGTTTAATCTATCAATTTTAATTTTTAAAGATGATTCTCAAAAAACTAATGAAAATGATATACAAGAGATATTTAAACCCTTTAATGGGACTTAAACGCTCAACAAAAGTCCAATCGAGTATAATCGTTACAGAGTAAGCACTTTACGTTGAGAAATCGGCGATGAAAGAGACAACCCCAGCCGCGATGCCTCCCTGCTTTGACCGATGGTGTCGGCGGTTT
>NZ_JADBRW010000197.1:0-8326 GCF_020247025.1 Microcystis sp. M109S1 | reverse complement strand
TGCTACAAAAAATCCAGCATCCAGCCTTATCTGATGTCGATTTTCATCAAGGTTTTCCCTTTGATGTTCAAATTCCTAATACAGAAACGCTCGCCGCCATTGAAGAAGTAGAAAAACATCCTGAGCGTCTTAAGCGTTATACTAGCGTCGGGCAGATGTTCGAGGATTGGAACAAGGATACAGGGGAATGTTAACCCCACAGGAAAGCACCCGCTTTCGACGCGATTTGAGGCGGATGAAAAAACGGGGTAAAGACTTGGAAAAGTTAAAAACTGTGGTGGAACTACTGGTGCAAGAACAAATACTACCAGAGCGATACCGAGATCATAATCTCGTTGGAGATTGGTCGGGTTATGGTGAGTGCCATATCGAGCCGGATTGGTTGTTACTCTACAAGATTGAACGAGATGAGGAAAGCTTGACACTCGTTCGGACTGGGACTCATTCGGATCTGTTCAAATAGTCTTCTAGTAGGGTGGGAATTGCTAACTCGCGCTAGACTAGATTAAAATAATTAATTAACTCCCAAGAATTTGTTTATTTATCAGTCAAGCTGCTGCAATCAATACTAAACTAATTGATTCCCTTGCTCAAATTATCCTTTCCTTAACTGACGAAGAACAACAGCTTCTCGTACAAAAAATTCAGCATCCAGCACTAGCCTCTGAGGAAATTCAACGCCAACGGGAGGTATTAAAACGTGACATCGAGCTAGGAATGGAACAACTCAGGCAGGGTGATGATAATAAACCCGCTTCGATAACCGATAGCCGATAACCGATCGCTAAACATGGATCCATCTTTCGCCCTTACTCTGCAAATTGTCATCACTGTGGTGGCGGGGATTACAGCCCAAGTCATCGCCGAATACCTGAAAGTTCCCAGTATTGTCTTCCTGCTTATTTTTGGGATTGCTTTAGGGTCCGATGGTTGGGAAATTTTACACCCCCAAAGTCTGGGAATTGGCTTAGAAGTCCTTGTTGCCCTCTCTGTGGCGATTATCCTATTTGAAGGCGGTTTAAGCCTGAGCGGACGGGAATTAGGGCGAGTTTCTGGCAGTTTACGCAATCTTGTCACCCTCGGTACTTCCATCACTCTCATCGGTGGCGGTATGGCGGCCCACTGGTTGGGGGAATTTCCCTGGCCGATCGCTTTTCTTTACGCTTCTTTAGTGGTAGTAACCGGTCCGACGGTGATCGGTCCTTTGCTGAGGCAAGTAGCCGTAGATCGGCGGGTGGCGACGCTTTTGGAAGGGGAAGGGGTATTAATCGACCCTGTGGGCGCAATTTTAGCCGTAGTGGTGCTAAATACGATTATTGATAGTCATGCCCGCCCCATGGAAATTATCACTGGTTTAACCCTGCGTTTAGGCATCGGGGCGGCGATCGGCATTGCTGGAGGCGGATTGTTAAGTTTTATTATAAAAACTTGCAATTTTCTGACTTTTGAGTTAAAGAATCTCGTGGTTTTAGCGGGAGTCTGGGGATTATTTGGTTTATCGCAATTTAGTCGCAGTGAATCGGGGTTAATGGCGGTGGTAATGGCGGGAATCGTGCTAAAAGCGGCGGCAGTTCCCGATGAGCGGTTATTAAGACGTTTTAAGGGTCAATTAACGACTCTTTGCGTGTCGGTACTGTTTATTTTACTAGCGGCGGATCTTTCGATCGCCAGTGTGATCGCTTTGGGTTGGGGCAGCGTCCTGACCGTGTTAGTCTTGATGCTGGTGGTACGTCCCCTGAGTGTGGCTCTGTGTACCCTAAAAAGTGACCTAAATTGGCGACATAAGCTATTTATCGCTTGGGTTGCCCCTAGGGGAATCGTTTCTGCCTCAGTAGCTTCTTTATTTGCCATTTTACTCACCCGTGCCGGTATTAATGGCGGTGAAGCGATCAAAGCTTTAGTCTTTTTAACAATTTTAATGACCGTTTTTATTCAGGGATTAACGGCGCGGTGGGTGGCAAAAGGGCTAAAAATCACTTCTTCTGCGGCAACAGGAGCAGTAATCGTCGGTTGTAATCCTCTAGGTCGCTTAATCGGTTGTTTATTCCAAGAACAAGGGGAAAACGTGGTTTTAATCGATACGGATGCCGCAGCCTGTCAGCAAGCAAAAGAAGACGGTTTGACGGTGCTGCAGAGTAGCGGACTTGATACAAAAATACTGCAAGAAGCAGGCATCGAATCCATGGGAACTTTTCTGGTTTTGACTAATAATAGCGAGGTTAATCTGGTTTTAGCCCAAAGAGCCAGCGAGGAATTTCATCCTCCCCGGGTGTTGGCTGCCTTTGCGGGAACCCCTAACCCAGATAAAAATAAGGTTAATCAGGTTTTTCTCCCTAGTTTTTCGGTCAAGGAATGGAATCAGTATTTAGACGATAATCAGATTAAATTGGGTAAAACTATCTTTAAAGGCAATGATTTGAGCGAACAACAAACCAGATTAACTAAATTAATTGAAAATGGCGAACTGCTGCCCCTACTATTGCGTCGCGATAATTCCCTACAGGTAGTAACAGAAAGGGAAGAATGGCGCACCGGAGACGAATTAATCTATATTATGCGCGATTTACGCCCACAACTGCTTAAACGTCTTTCCGGCACTGTCAAAACCCGTTTATCTTTAGAAATCTTACCCGAAGTGGAAATCGCCACCAGTAGATAATTTGAGTACAAGCGATATGCTGACGGCTGATAGCTAAAAAAACGGTACACTGATAACTGATAACTGATAACTAATAACTGCTTATGCCTCCTCGTTGGCCACGTCAACCCGATCGCAAAAACGATCCCGCTTTCCGACGTTTAGATGATCGCATGAATTTCGCCGTTCATGTGGCGGGTTTTTTAGCGATTAATTCAGGGTTGTGGTTTTTTCATATCATCAAATTTTCCGATTGGACTTGGTTGAATCTGTTCACGGGAATTTGGGCTATCCTATTGGTGGGACATTTGATTTATATAGCGGCGATCGCTAACTACTCGGTAACATCCCATGGCTAATACAACTCAGGACATCGAAAATCTGGCGGCCCAAATCGGCGAGAATATCTATATTGACGTGGCTAAATGGCATCTCTATCTCCGGGAAGCACATTTACACAGCGTCGTTGCCGAAAAAGTCTTCCCTTTGCTCGAAAACGACAGCTTAAGCGAGAATGCAGTCATGTCTATCCTGCGGGAGATAAAAGTCACCCTCGGAGGTGGTCATCTGCAAGTTTCTCTAGCGGATTTGTTACCCAGCAAATGTCAGATAGATTTAATCGATTTGCTCGAAGAATACCAAAAAAGTCGCTAAAATTCCCAAATACTATGCCTGATAACTCGCAAACTAGGACTAACAGCCTAAAGTAGTTAGGGTTTGCTGAATAAATCTAAAAACTTTGTTCGATAAGTACTGGCCATTGGAGTGAACCGGGGGAAAATTCCGGGACTTTTCCCCTGAAAATTAGGTAATTGACCCCCTGAAAATGGCTAAAACCCCACACCCTACCCCCACCGAAAAACTTTTTGCCGCATACCCTAGTTAGAAATAGTCCCCCAGAAGCAAACCATGGAAATAGGTGTTCCCAAAGAGATTAAAGATCAAGAGTTTCGCGTCGGTTTGAGTCCTAGTAGTGTGCGTGTACTCAATGATCGCGGTCACAGGGTATTTGTGGAAACGGCCGCCGGATTGGGTGCTGGATTCAGCAATGAGGATTACCAAAAATCTGGGGCCAAAATTGTGGAAAAAGCGGCACAAGTTTGGGATAAACCGCTAGTTGTCAAGGTAAAAGAGCCGCTTAAGGCAGAATACGGCTTTTTAAATAAGGAAGCTCTCCTATTCACCTATTTACACCTAGCGGCCGAGCGCTATTTAACAGAAGCATTAATCGAGTCGGGAACAACTGCGATCGCCTATGAAACGGTCGAGCTTGCCGATGGTCGCTTGCCTCTCTTGACTCCCATGAGTGTTATTGCTGGTCGTCTTTCGGTACAATTTGGGGCCCGCTATCTGGAAAAACAACAGGGAGGTAGGGGAGTTTTACTGGGGGGGTTTCCCGGGGTGAGTCCTGGACAAGTGGTTATCCTTGGCGGTGGTGTAGTGGGTACAGAAGCGGCCAGAATTGCCGTCGGTATGGGGGCAAAAGTAACTATTTTAGATATTAACGTCGAGCGCTTGGCCTATTTAGAAACTTTATTCGGTTCCAGGGTAGAATTGCTTTATAGTAGCCCGGCACAATTAGAAAATGTGGTTCCTAAGGCCGATTTATTGATTGGGGCAGTGCTAGTCTTAGGAAAACGAGCGCCGACTCTGGTTTCTCGCTCTTTAGTCGCCAAAATGAACCCTGGTTCCGTAATTGTCGATGTGGCAGTGGACCAAGGGGGCTGCGTGGAAACCCTGCGGGCCACTTCCCACAGTCAACCGACTTACCTGGAGTCGGGAGTAGTACATTATGGGGTGCCTAATATGCCTGGAGCAGTACCCTGGACGGCAACCCAAGCTTTAAATAATAGTACCCTACCCTACGTTATTAAATTAGCCGACCATGGGGTAAAAGCCTTGGACCAAGATGTTTCCCTCGCTAAGGGGTTAAATGTCGCCAATCATCGGTTAATTCATCCTGCTGTGCGCGAAGTTTTTCCCGATTTGATTTGAATGTCAAAAAGGTGCGACTGAATTCTTTTGAGCTACGAGGAAAATCAGTCGTATCTCTCTTAAGTAGGGAGGCACAATTATTTGTAGGATGGGTTAGCGCACTTCGTAACCCATGCGGGCGTTGGGTTTCATGCTTCAACCCAACCTACGTTCATCTTATATTTAATTCCACCCACCCACTTAACAATTAAAACAGGATTAAGGTGGTTAATTCACTTGTACTTTAGCTATCTTGTTGGTTATAATCAAGGAAGATCATCCCTATAAAAATATTAAGATAAAATGTTCAAATTTATTGATTTATTTGCTGGCATTGGGGGCTTTAGAATAGCTTTTGAAAATCTGGGTTGTCAGTGTGTTTTTTCATCGGAGTGGAATAAATTTTCTCGAAAAACCTACGAAGCCAATTTTAACGATAGTCCCGAAGGAGATATTACTTTAATTCCCGCTTTAACAATACCAGATCATGATATATTGACGGCTGGGTTTCCCTGTCAGCCTTTTAGCATAGCTGGAGTAACTAAACACAATGCGTTAGGTACTCGCCATGGATTTGATCATCCCACTCAAGGAACACTTTTTTTCGAGGTTGTCAGAATTATTCGAGAAAAAAGACCGAAAGCATTTATTTTGGAAAATGTCAAAAATTTACAGAGTCATGACAAGGGTAAAACATTTGAAGTGATTAAAAATACCCTAGCAGAGGATTTAAATTATCATATTTATTATCAGGTAATAGATGCTCGTTCTCTTGTTCCCCAGAACAGAAAAAGAATTTTTATTGTCGGGTTTGAGAAACCTAGCCGATTTATGTTTCCAGAAATACCAGATATTCATCCTAAAATTAAAGATATTCTTGAAGGGGAAGTTAATAGTAAATATACTTTAACAGATCATCTCTGGGATTACTTACAGAAGTATGCTGATAAACATAAAGAAAAAGGGAATGGTTTCGGTTATGGATTGGTTAATTTAGAGGGGATTGCCAGAACTTTGAGTGCTAGATATTATAAAGATGGTTCCGAAATTTTGATCCCTCAACAGGGAAAAAATCCCCGTCGTCTAACACCAAGAGAATGTGCAAGATTGATGGGATTTCCTGAAAAATTCATTATTCCTGTATCTGATAATCAAGCTTATAAACAGTTTGGTAATGCGGTTGTACCTCCTGTAGTAGAGGCAATAGGAAGGGAGATATTGCTAAGTCTTAATAATCCTATTTTAGATCAGAAAAATTTGCTTGATTCATCTCGCAAAAATCCAATTATCAAACAATTAGAACTTGCCCTAGTTTTTTAATCCTAAAGATTTATGAGTGATATCTATAGTTTTAATTCTCAGGAAAATCAATTAATCGAGACAATCAAGAATGCTTATTATATGCCACCTGTAATCTCGAAAATAGATGCTATTTTAGAAATTCAAGATGTGGAGATATATCAAAATGCTTTCAATCATCTCTATGAAGTTATTCAAGGTTCGCAAGAGGAAGTAGAAAAAATTATTAAACAAAGAAAGCTTCAGGGATTGATTAAAGATGAAAAACAAACTGCCAAAGCTGTGGTAGGAAACATATTTCCCTATGCGGTTATCTATATTTTTCTCAAAAATAAGGAAATCAAGAATATTGATCAAGATATTTGTATAACTAATAAAGAATCTGATGTTCGAGGATTTGAAAATATATCGACTATTAAATTGGGTGATGGAGAACAACAAAAACTAGATTGTGATTTGATCATTTATTCTTACCATACTTCTGCAAAGATAAGTGATGGTAATAATCAAGAAATACCCTATCCTAAATGTATAATTTTATCGCTAAAAACTTCTTTGCGAGAAAGAGCGGCACAAACCTATAAATGGAAACTTTTGCTAGAAATAGCTAATGACCATGGCTCTAAAGTTAAGGAAAAATACGGCATTAACTATAATGTTCCAGAAATTCCTCTTATCTGTTTTGTTACAGTTAATTTTTATAACGAAATTAACAATCCTCAACAACGAGGAATGTTAAAATTTTTTGATAAAGCATTTTTAGCCAAAAACATTAATAAAGAATTGCAAGATTTTATTAGTCCTCTATCAGAATTATTGGACTTTGTTAGAGATTTTTTCAAATAGATCGATTAAAATAAAAAAAGGCTCAGGATCAAGGTAGTGAGACGTTAGAACTAAATTTTATCAACTATCGCGGTAAAACTTTAAATGTTCCCGATCGCTTTTCACCAGATTTGGATTTTTAAAACTATCATCGCTATCATATATTTCAGGGCTAAAAGTACGACAAGTTAAATTAAATTCTCCATTGCATTACTTTGTTTATAATTGAGTTTGTCTAAAACACTTTTGCAATTTCAGCTTGTGCATAAAGTTTTATGTACAGATTCAACATTTTTGGTGACTAAGCTACAGCAAATCCTGTATATTTGCGTACTTTAGGATAACGAAAGCCGAGTACTATATCTTCTTTGGGAATACCTGCCTCCATCAAATCAGTAGCTATACCTTCCTCCGTTTCATCACATTGAATCCAGACTTTATCGACAACCAAGCTAAGGTGAATTGGTGTTGCATGGAGATACTTATTACCACTCCAACCGAAATCTAAAACTAGATAATGTCCTCGTTCATCATCAAATATAACCTGAGAAGTGTAGCCATCAGGTAAAGTAGCACGATAGTTAGCATGATTCTGGAGAACAGTCTTAATAATACCTTGATATTTTAATCGGGTATCCATTGCACGATTACCTCACTTTCATCATCAAAGACAATTAAAAGGGGAGAATTAATCCCCCCATCAATTTAGACAAAGAAACTATTGACCGCAATAGTGCCGAGCGCCGGTAAAGTACCCGTTAACCCGGTGAGATTAATCACCAAATCATTAGCACTTTGGAAACCAAGCGTACCGTCGTTGATAATTAGGTAAGTAGAAGAACTATTGTCCCGCACTAAAACAGCACTGTTAATTCCGAGAGCTTGATTTCCGGCTGTTGCCCCATTAGCATCGGTAAAGACGTTAGTAACAATGGTGTCAATATTGGTCGTGGTGCTATCTGCGGCCTGGGTAAAAGCGACAGGAGCATTAATTGCCGCACCAGCTTGACTAAGCAGGTCAATTTTATCAGTACCAATAGCAAAATCCGTAACTCGGTCTAGGGCTGCAGCCGTGGACTGACCAAATTGAAAGATGAAGATGTCTGTCCCCATCCCACCGGTTAAAGTATCGATTCCAGCAGCACCATTGAGGGTATCGTTACCAGCGCCACCAACTAGAATATCATTACCTAAGCCACCAACTAGAATACCTGGGGAGGGATTACCAATCTGATTATCACCATTAAAATCTTGTTGGAAGTTGGTTTCTTGGGTAAAAGCTTCCGATGAGTTTAATCCCCACCATCCGGTAGGGCTGTTTCATTCTCCCATCAGAATATCAAAAGTAAAAGCGATCACTGTCTTTGTAAAATGAGAAGTGACCGCCAACCTTTAAAATATATCTTGAGATTAATAGAAAAACTGAAACAAGTCAAGGACTTTCGGAAAAATAAAGGAAAAAGACACCCTTTATGGATAGTATTATTAGTAATAATACTGGGAACAATGCTAGGATACTCAGGTTATAGAGAGCTAGGAGAGTTTGCTAAAAATAATCGGCACAGGCTCAGTCAAGAATTTAACATAATT
>NZ_JADBRW010000196.1:0-26508 GCF_020247025.1 Microcystis sp. M109S1 | reverse complement strand
ACTGATAACTGATAACTGATAACTGATAACTGATAACTGATAACTGATAACTGATAACTGATAACTGATAACTGATAACTGATAACTGATAACTGATAACTGATAACTGATAACTGATAACTGATAACTGATAACTGGTCACTCGATCGGATATATTAAAAAAATGTTAAAAAGCCAGGGAGCGGACTGATGAACCTTTTTCTAGGGTTCCTAAGTCTTTACCCCTAAACCTCTAATTCCCAAGGCGAGGATAGATGAGTCAACTACAAAATGCCTTTACCCTATTCCTGAGCCTGTTGGTGGAAGCTATGCCTTTTTTACTGCTAGGGGTGATTCTCTCTAGTATTCTTTTAATATTTGTCGATGAACGTCGCCTAGTTGCCTTGATGCCTCGAAATGCTGTTTTAGGAGCATTTGTGGGGGGATGTATTGGTTTTTTGTTTCCCGTCTGCGAGTGTGGCAATGTACCGGTGGCGCGACGTTTACTTGTGCAAGGAATGCCGAATGCAGTAGCGGTTAGTTTTCTCTTAGCAGCGCCGACAATTAACCCGATTGTTATCTGGTCCACTTGGGTAGCTTTTCGCGATCAACCGGAAATTGTTTTCTATCGAGTTATCTTTTCTTTGTTCATCGCTACGGTTATCGGTATTATCTTTAGTATCCAAAAAGATCCCCGACCGCTCCTACAAACCTCTTTGGCAAAAAGTCTCAATTGGCAACCGCAAACACCGGAAAAAGAATCTATCCCACTACTACTACAATCCGGTTCTTTTCTGATCGGTAATTCTGGGCAAACTTTGCGCTTAGATGAAAGTTTTGCCGCTACTGCTGTCCTACCAGCAGTGCAAGCTATCCCGATGAAAAGGCGCTGGTTAACTTTTGTGGAAAACGTGGTGATGGAATTACGGGAATTAGGAGGAGTGTTAATCTTAGGAAGTGCTATAGCGGCCGGTTTACAGGTATTTGTTCCCCGGGAATTTGTTCTTAATTTGGGTCAGGATCCAATTACTTCGATCTTGGCCATGATGCTGTTAGCAGTAATTGTTTCAATTTGTTCCACGGTTGATTCTTTTTTTGCCCTCTCTTTTGCCTCTAGTTTTACCAGTAGTTCCCTGCTGGCTTTTCTAGTGTTCGGTCCGATGATTGACCTGAAAGGGATTGGTTTAATGTTGTCTATTTTTAAACCGAGAATGTTAATTTATCTCTTTGCTTTAGCATCGCAAATGACTTTTTTACTCACCTTGGCTCACAGTTATTTATTTTAGGTCAGTCCCTGGATAGTTTTTCCCATGAATTCATCACGTCTAAAAATAATCGCCCCCCAATTTATCGATATTATTGCCCTAATCGGTTGGGGTTCGTTACTATTTAAATACTGGATAACTGGACGGTTAAATTTACTAATTCATCCTAATTATTTTCTTCTGGTTCTTATCACCAGTATTGCTTTATTTTTTCTGGGAATAGTCAAGCTTTGGACATTGTTAAAACAGTGGCAAAAAAAGATTAATTTAGATAGTAATGATAATCGATCGCATATTACCATTCTTCCCCAACATTTTGGCTCAGGTTTATTAGTAATAACTGCCCTTTTAGGCCTATTTATCACCCCGCAGCCCCTCAGCAGTCAAATCGCATTACAGAGGGGAATTAGTGAATCTTTACCCCTAACTCGCTTGCAAACTCAATCCTTTGGCACTACCGTTAAACCAGAGGAAAAAAGTTTAATTGAATGGGTAAGAACTTTGAATGCTTACCCCGAACCTGATGCTTACACAGGACAACCGGTAAAAGTCACAGGTTTTGTGGTGCAATTGCCCCAATTACCCGATAATTATTTATTAATTAGTCGCTTTATTCTTACCTGTTGTGCCGTAGATGCTTATCCCGTGGGGTTGCCGGTGAAACTATCAGGAAGTCGCAGTCAATATCCCAATGATACTTGGTTAGAAATCACCGGAGAAATGGCCACGGAATCCTTACCCGTAGAGGTGGGAAAATCAACCACCAGAAGACAATTAGTAATTAAGGCTAAATCCGTGAAATCTATAACCACTCCTGCTGATCCCTACGGATATTAACAGTTATCAGTTATCAGTGAGCAGTTATCAGTGAGCAGTTATCAGTTAAGTAGGTGGGTGGAATTAAATATAAGATGAACGTAGGTTGGGTTGAAGCATGAAACCCAACGCCCAATCATGTTACGCTACCGTTAACCCATCCTACAAATAATTGTGCCTCCCTACTTATCAGTTATCAGTTATCAGCTATCAGTTGTTTCTAACCATCTACTATAATGATCAAGACCTTACAACTACAACCGATTGATAAATTAGCGATAACATTAATTGTATCGCTAACCTTAGTAATTGGTGGCTTAATTTGGTTAGGTAATAGCTGTGGTAATCAATGTCTTTTACAAACCGGTCCAAGGGTCAAGGAATTTAGCTGGGAAAATCGAGAAATTGGCTCGGAAGATCAAGCATTTATTATCACTTTTGATCGCCCCATGGATCATGCTAGTGTAGAAAAAAATCTAGTTATCGATCCTCCGCTGCCGGGTAAGTTTAGTTGGGCCGGAAGACGATTAGCTTATACCCTCACTTCTCCCATTCCCTACGGAGAAAAATATCATCTGCAAATTGAAGGTGCGCGGGAACAATTTCGCAGCGGTAATCGATTAGGACAAACCCTGGCAATTTTTGAAAGAGAATTTAAAAGTCGCGATCGTGCTTTTGCCTATATTGGCACTAATGGGGAAGAACAGGGGAGATTAATTTTTTATAACTTGACCGAGGAGAAGAAAACCCTCTTAACCCCCGCAAATTTGACCGTTATGGCTTTTGAATTCTATCCTGATGGTAAAAAAATCCTCTTTTCGGCCGTGGCGAAAAATCGGGGGATAGAGGGAATTCGTGAACTGCAGCTTTACCAAGTTGATAGCAGTCAATCGCCTCTAAAAATTGAGTTAGTGCTAGATAATAAAGATTATCAAAATAATCACTTTGATTTAGCTAAAGATGGGGAAACTATTGTCGTGCAGAGAATTGAGCGCCGCAATCCGATTAACTTCGATTTATGGACAGTTAAATCGGGGGAAAAACCCCAACAATTAAACATCCAAGGCGGAGAATTTTTGATCGCACCTGATAGTAAAACTTTGGCTGTCACCCAGGGGGAAGGAATTGCGCTTTTGCCCTTAAAATTCGAGACAAAACCCCTGGATTTTTTACCAAAATTTGGGCGAATTTTGAATTTTTCTGCCGATGGTACGGCCGCAGCAATGGTAAATTTTAATACTGATAATGCCAAAATGCGTTATATTCGATCGCTTTTTTATGTCAATAATCAAGGATTACAAAAACGCTTACTCAATCTACAAGGTTCGATTATAGATTGTCAATTTAATGCCACCGGTAGTGATTTGTATTGTTTGTTAACCGAGTTAGTTACTAACAGTCAAGAGTACAAAGAAAAACCCTATTTTGCTAAAATAGATGTGAAGACCGGTCAAGTGACTCCCCTACTGGAATTAGCTGATTATCGTGATATTCACATTAGTTTATCTCCCGATGGTTTAGCAATTATTTTTGATCAACTTCGCACCAGTTATGATACTAATCCTACTAATCCCTTGACTACCGATTCGGGAGAAACAATTATCGGTGGTCGTTTGTGGATGTTAATTCCTCCCCTACAAGATGGAGTAAAAGCAAGTAAATCTGATTTAATTGAATTACCTCTAGCGGGAATTCGTCCCCAGTGGATGCCGTAGAATTTCATCATTAAGTTAGGAATTATTTCGATGCTGTCAAACTCAGAAAAATTAGCCAAATTGCGTCAGTATTTTGCCAGTGGTGCAACTCGTTCCTATCAATTCCGTCGTCAGCAGTTAGAGAAGTTAAAACAGGCAATCATTAAATATGAAGCAGAGATATATCAAGCTTTATATAGCGATTTAAAGAAAAGTCCCGAAGATTGTTGGATTACTGAAAATGGCTTTCTTTTGGGGGAAATTAATACCGCTTTAAAAAATTTGCGCTCATGGATGCAACCCAAAACTGTTAAAACTAATCTCTTAAATTTCCCATCCTCCAGTCAGATTATTCGGGAACCTTTAGGAGTGGTTTTAATTATTGGTGCTTGGAATTATCCCCTCCAATTGTTATTAGTGCCTTTAGTCGGTGCCATTGCTGCCGGTAACTGTGCGGTATTAAAACCGAGTGAATTTGCCTCAGCGACGGAAAAATTAGTAGTTAAAATAATTCAAGAAATATTCCCTGAAGAATATGTGTTAATTGTCCTGGGAGATGGTGCGGAAGTAATTCCGAATATGTTAGACAGTTTTACCTTTGATCATATATTTTTTACTGGCAGTACAAGGGTAGGAAAAATTATTTATCAACTAGCGGCAGCAAAGTTAATTCCTGTTACTCTAGAATTAGGGGGAAAAAGTCCCTGTGTTATCGAAGCTGATGCTAATATTTCCGTGGCAACCCGTCGCATTGCCGTGACAAAATTCTCTAATTCTGGTCAAATGTGTATCGCAGCTGATTATGTTTTAGTACATCAATCCCAGCAGGAGAATTTTATCAAAGAATTAGCTAATACTATTGTTAATTTTTTCGGTGAAGATGCGAGATTAAGTGCTGATTATGGTAAGATCATTAATGAGAAACAATTTGATCGCCTGATTGACTTTCTCCAAGATGGTGAGATTGTTTTTGGAGGCAAAACCGATCGAGAAAATTTATATATTCAACCAACTTTATTAACTAATGTTTCCCTCGATGCTCCTATTATGCAAGGGGAAATATTCGGTCCAATTTTACCGATCATTGCCTTTAGCACTTTTGAGGAAGCTTTAGCAATTATTGCTAAAAACCCTAACCCTCTAGCTTTTTATCTGTTTACTACCAAGGCAAAGACCGAAAAGAAATGGTTAGAATCAGTCCAGTTTGGGGGAGGTTGTATTAACAACAATAGTTTTCATTTTACTAATCCTAGTTTACCCTTTGGTGGTCGAGGAAATAGCGGGATCGGTAGCTATCATGGTCGTTTTTCCTTTGAGAATTTTAGTCACCAAAAAGCCATTATGAAAACACCTCTTTGGTTCAATCCCGCTTTAAAATATCCGCCTTTTAAGGGTAAATTAGACTTATTTAAGTTATTAGTTCGGTAACAAGCTACAGTTTAAGTTAAAGCTTTTAAGAGAGCTTGAAATTTAAGCTGAATTTCTGCTAGTTCTTTTTCCGGATCGGAACCGGCAACAATACCCGCACCGGCGTATAATCGCGCTCGATCGCCTTCAATTAAGGCCGAACGAATACCAACAATAAACTCACTATTATTTTGACAATCAATCCAACCCAAAGGAGCGGCATAAAGAGAGCGATCGAAGGTTTCATAATGACGAATTTGTGCTAAAGCGATCTCCGTGGGAACCCCTGCGACAGCAGGAGTGGGGTGTAGCTGGGCAACAATTTCGAGGGGATGGATGGAGGGTTTTAGTTTGGCATGGATAGGAGTCCAGAGATGTTGAATATTGGAGAGTTTTAACAATCTAGAGGGAGAATTTTGCGTATTTAAGCCAATTTGTCGCAGTTTTTGGTTAATAAAGTCACTAACAGCCCGATGTTCCCGTTGTTCTTTTTCACTAGCGAGGAGTTTATTGGCCAAGAGAGCATCTTCGATCGCATTTTCTCCCCGGGGGGCGGATCCCGCTAAAGCATCGGTGATTAATTGCCCCTGATGGACAGTTAACAAGCGTTCGGGACTAGCGCCGATAAAATGATCTCCCCGTCCATTGCCGAGGGAAAAAGTGTAGCAATCGGGATGACGCTGACGCAAATTATCGAGACAGTTTACCAGATGAAAAGGACGGGGAGAAATCACGTCAAGAGCGTGAGCGAGGACAATTTTGCTAAAATTTTGGGCGTGGATAGATTGGAGTGCATCGGCAACAGCCGCTTGAAAATTATAGGTAGGATGAATATAGTAACTACAGGGAGCCTGGTGGGGATTTTGTCGGCAATTGCTCGAGTTATTTTGGATAATTTTGAGGTTGTTGATAGTTTCTTCGAGGCAGTTTTCTATTTCTTTTTCGCTGGTGATTAGGAGATTGGTAAGGAAAAAATATTCCGACTGTTTTTTGATAATTTGAAACTTAGGCAGGGTTAGGGTAGCTGAGGGAAAGGGGGTAGCTGTTTCCGAGTCGAAAAAAGTGAAACTACAAAAGATGCGGGGAGTAATCTCGCTATAGTTATCAATTTTGATAATTCTTTGTTGACAGTTTTCAATAAATTTTTGAGCTTTTAAAAAACGTTGTTTGCCGTGGAAAGTGGCAGCAAAGGCGATGCCGTAGCCGAGAAAAGCGGTTTCTCGTTGGGGATTTTCCCAATAACAATGGGTGGGATAGCTAGAGGCAATCCGAGAGAGAATTTCTAGGGGATCAACGGGGGAAATTTTTTGACAAAAACTAACGATCGACGGATTGCCCTTTTCTGCGGCTAACAGTTGCGGGTTGAGGATAAAGTTATAGAGGCCGCGAAGATCAGCAATCGGACTATCAGGATAGGAAAGGCGAGGAACGGCAGAAGTCATGTCAAGTTTTTTGTATTTTTTGCAAAAAAACCATGATTAATGGTATGTAATCCCCACAGATGTGGCCAGAGTCAGCAATCTCTTTTTAACTATGGTATCGGAGAAAGGGTCTTTAGGCAGAAAGGGAACGGGATATTTGTGACGATTAACCGCGTTGGAGACAAATGAAGGCTTAAAATCTCCAGAGATGGCTATTATTTAAATGGGCAAAAAAATTAATTTAATAACTGCTACTTTACAAGTTTGTGGAAATTGCCGCCACGGGACAAGTGGGGATACATTGTTCACAAACCACACAACGGGAACGCAAAAACTTGAGACGAAAACTTTCGGGATCAAGGGTTAAAGCTTCCGTGGGACAAACTCCCGTACATAACCCACAATCGACGCATTTTTCTTCATCAATGACGATTTCGCGACTAACTTGGGAAACGCCAATATTTTGTAATTGTAACCATTCGATCGCCGCTTCTAACTCATCGATATCTCCCGATAATTCTAATACTAATGTTCCCACTTGATTGGGGGCAACTTGGGCGCGGATAATATTAGCGGCGACGTTAAAATCCTTCGCCAGTCGATAGGTAACGGGCATATGGACGGCTTTTTTGGGAAAAGTGAGAGTAACGCGTTTTTTCATGAGGATAGGATAGGATAGGAATAATTTTTGAGAGACTATCCATGACAGCCACCACACCCACCAATAAAATCAGAAATCTGCTGCTGGCAGTAACGGCAGTTATTCTTAGTGTAGCGATTTTCTTGGGGTTTCAAACCACCGCTAGTTCTGTATCTTTGGAAGCGCAAGCGGAAAAAGCGACACCTTTCGATCTTGCCCTCAGCAATGGTAAACCCACCCTGACAGAATTTTATGCTAATTGGTGTACCAGTTGTCAGGCGATGGCCGCTGAAATTGCCGAAATTAAAAAACAATACGGTAATGCCATTAATTTTGTCATGCTCAACGTTGATAATAATAAATGGTTGCCGGAAATTCTCCGTTATCGTGTGGATGGTATTCCCCATTTTGTCTTTTTAAATAATCAAGGACAACCAGTTGCCCAAGCGATTGGAGAACAGCCAAAATCAATTTTAACTGCTAATTTAGAAGCACTTTTAACTAATTCTACCCTACCCTATGCCACCACTACCGGACAGACTTCTGATTTTAATGTTCTTGTGGGCGCTAGTCAAACCGATCCCCGCAGTCACGGCAGTCAAGTTAAGCAGTAATCAGTTATCAGTAATCAGTTATCAGTTATCAGTAATCAGTTATCAGTTATCAGTTATCAGTTATCAGTAATCAGTAATCAGTAATCAGTAATCAGTAATCAGTTATCAGTTATCAGTGGAAAGCTTAAGGCTGAAAGCTATCATTCAAAAGTCAACTATCAATAAGTACATTTCATTGACTGAATTTTTTAACTATGGCGATTATTGTCCAACATTTAACCACAGGTAACGAATATATATTCTTAGGAGTTAGTGGGGGTGAAAGTAAGAATATTTTACCCACTAAAATGTTAGGAGATTTCTTCGCAATGGAGAATCCAGATAAATCTCGATCGCTGACGGTTTGTGACGATCAAGGCCGCATACTTTGGTTTCCCGTCACAGAAATGATTGTGGTGGAGGTAGATGGTCAAAAACCCGAAGAATTATTACCAGAAATTATCCCTCCTGAACCAGTTCCTTTACAATTAGATAAAGAAAATCAACCTCAGTCCCCAGAAAATCAAGGAAACATCGATGAATTTGCCGAAGATGACGATTGGATCTAGAATTAAATATCTAATTTTAGCGGTAATAATTGCCCTATTTACTATTGGCTTTAATTCCCTCTATTCTGTTTCTCAAAACTCGATCGCTCCCTTCCCTGTTGCCGAAGTTAACCCCCAATATCTTAACGATTGGACACCGGAATTAGAGGCAGAATTTCAACAAAGGGCCAAGCAAGTTATTAACCATTTTGCTAAGGCAGAAAGTTATGGCAATTTGTGGGGAGAAAACGAGAAAAGATCCTATCCTATGGCCATGTTTGATTTCTTGGCAGGAAACCGGCAAAAAGCCCTAGATTTCCTGCAGCAGGATGACCCACAAAAACGGGAACAGGCCCACACTGATTATATAGATTATTATTTTTCTTTTACCCTGAAAGGACAAATTAGAAAGTATTTTCTTCTCGGAAAGTATCTCGATCCAGTTTATCGTCAGAGAATGTATAATGCGGCGAAAATTTGGACAGAAACCGACCCTTTACAACGACCCCATCCTATCCACGGTACTGGCCAAGGAACGGGTAATGATTGGAGTATAACAAGACGGGGTTTATGGGTAGATAGTCGCAATACTGATAACCTGCGAGCGATGCGCGAAACATCGGTTTATCTGATGGCCGAAGAAACCGGAAATGAAGCAACTCGTCAAATTTATAAAAGTAAAATTAAGCGTTACGTTTCAGCTTTATATAACATCGGTATGGGAGAATGGGATTCAGAAGTTTATCACGGTCATACCTTTGCTCCCTATCTCAATCTCTACGATTTTGCTCAAGATACGGAAGTTAAACAATGGGCAAAAATGGCCTTAGATTGGTTATCCATGGCCGCTAGTGTTAAATATTATCGCGGTGGTTGGGGGGGTCCTGTAAAACGCGATTATGGTGATGGCCATGGGGTAATGCGATCGCACGCATCCCGCACTTTTTGGCTATACTTTGGTGATACTCCCGTCCCCAATAATCGCCCGGAATTGGACTCTCTTTATCTAATTACCAGTGGTTATCGTCCTCCTTTGGCAGTGATGGAATTAGCCCGAAAAAACTTTAATAAACCGGTAGAAATTCTCGCCAGTAAACCCCTGTATGAAAACTGGAAACCGGGCAATAATCAAAGTCCAGGTTATTGGGAAACTCAATTTATCGGGGCTAGTTATCAAATGGGTAGTCTGGTGGGAACTTTCCCCGATGGCGATGTGGCCCCGTTTAAATTAATGGCCTTTAATCAACATAAAGGTGTGGATTTTTTTGTGGCTAACACTGGCAAAAATGGCGTAAAACCGGGCAAAAATCCTGGGGATGAAATCGGACAATATCGTAATCTTTTAATCTGGTTACGTCCAGCAGACCAAGCTTTTTTCTGGCAATTACCGAAAACTGCCAAGGTAGAAAAAGATGATAATATCTGGTTTATTCAATTAGAAAAAACTTGGTTAGCCCTGAGATTAATAAATCTTTCTTCTCCTGAAATGATCGAGATTCCTAATTCCCCTTATCCCGATGATAATACCTACCAAGCTTTACCCACAGGTAACAATTATGCGGGTTTTGCTCTGGAAGTGGGGGAAGCGGCAACCCAGGGTAGTTATGAGAATTTCAAGAGCATATTTAAGCAAAAAAGTCAAGTAAATTTAACTCAAATTAACCAAGGCAGGGTTTTATTTAAAGGCAGTCAAGGGCAGAGTTTACAATTGACCTATAATCAAATCAATCTACTGCCGATGTTAATTCGTAACGGTCAAAAGCACGATTGGTCAAAAAATTTCGCCCTTTATAACAGTTTAAGTCGAGATAACTCTCCCGTTTCTTTGGGATGGAAAGAGGGCAAATTAACCGTCAAAGCAGGGAAATATCAATTTTCTAATGCTTTGATTCTGTCTTCTCCTTAAGTTAGCTCTTCTCGACCGTTTATGAGGATTGATCAGACCATTTGCGCTTGATTTAAGAATTCTTGCAATTCTTCTCCTTCGATTACTTCGGTGGTCAAAAGATTAGCGGTAATCGACTCTAATAAATTGCGGTTGTGACTGAGAATTGCTAGGGCTTTTTGGTAACTAGCGTCGATAATTTGTTTAACTTCTTCATCGATCGCTTTGGCCGTATTTTCCCCGATCGAACGCCTGGGACTACCCTGATTATTACCTAAAAAATTAGCCTGTCCTGTTTTATCGTAGGCTAGGGGGCCGAGGGATTTACTCATACCATACATTGTCACCATTCTTTCAGCAATATCCGTCGCCCTTTGTAAATCATCGGAAGCGCCATTAGTCACGCTGCCAAAGATTAATTCTTCGGCTGCCCGACCGCCCAATAACATAGTAATTTGTTCTTTAAATTCGGTTTCTGTCATCAAAAAACGGTCTTCCGTGGGAATTTTCAGGGTATAACCCAAAGCGGATAAACCCCGGGGAACGATGGAAATTTTCTCCACCCGACCACCTCCCGGCATGACAGCACCGACTAAAGCATGACCGACTTCGTGATAAGCGACGATTTTCTTTTCTTTTTCCGAGAGAACCCGACTTTTCTTTTCTAAGCCAGCGATAACTCTTTCTATCGCCTCTTTAAAGTCAATTTGACTGACTTTTTCCCGATTATTACGGGCAGCCAAGAGAGCGGCCTCATTGACGAGGTTGGCTAAATCGGCACCGGCAAAACCGGGGGTTTGGGTGGCGATCGCTTTGAGGTTAACATCTTCACCCATCTGGACTCGTTGGGCGTATATTTGCAAAATTGCCAATCTTCCCGCTAAATCGGGACGATCCACCAAAACTTGGCGATCAAAGCGCCCCGGACGCAATAAAGCGGCATCAAGAGTCTCTGGGCGATTGGTGGCGGCTAAAACGATGACTACGGCTTCTTTGGGGCTAAAACCGTCC
The DNA here is from genome assembly GCF_020247025.1 of Microcystis sp. M109S1. Taxonomy (NCBI): domain Bacteria; kingdom Bacillati; phylum Cyanobacteriota; class Cyanophyceae; order Chroococcales; family Microcystaceae; genus Microcystis; species Microcystis sp. M109S1. Next base: position 15,249 of record NZ_JADBRW010000196.1, on the reverse strand, counting down.
ATTTCTGTCAAAAGTTGGTTTAAAGTCTGCTCGCGCTCATCATTGCTGCCGCTAGTTCCCGATCCCGAACTTCTCGATTTACCGATCGCGTCCAATTCATCAATAAAAATGATGCTAGGGGCATTTTTCTTCGCTTGGGCAAATAGATCCCGCACCCGGGCTGCCCCAGTGCCGACAAATAACTCCACGAATTCCGAGGCCGAAATGCTAAAAAAAGTCACTCCCGCTTCTCCCGCGACCGCTTTTGCTAAGAGGGTTTTTCCCGTCCCCGGCGGTCCGACTAAGAGAACACCTTTAGGAATACGCGCCCCAATTTTATTAAAGCGCTCGGCATCCTTGAGAAATTCGACGATTTCCTTTAACTCGGTTTTTGCTTCCTCGGCCCCGGCCACATCACTGAAGGTAATCGGATATTTTTCGTCGTCTCCGTAAACTTTAGCGAGATTTTTATTAAAAAGCAGCGATTTACGGGTGTCATCGTTGCGATAGAACAGAAACTGCATGGCGGCGACTAAAATTAAGGGAGGAACCACCCAAGCGAGGAGAGTGGTGATCCAACTGTTTTCGGCCACGGGAATCGCCTCGAAGATTACGCCTTTTTGCTGTAATAGTTGGGGTAATTGGGGGTTATCGACTGGAATCGTGGCAAAAACTCGTCCGGAGACTAGATTACTGCTTGTTTTGCTGCCCAGAGAACTAGAATCACCATAAAGGGGATTATTTGATTCTGGGGGATTAACGGGGGGATTACCCGGAATAGGCAGGGATTCTAAAGGATTTTTTAATTGATAATAGATGACTTGATTGCCAATTCTGACCTTACTGATGTCGCCCCGTTCCACTTTACTGATAAATTCGCTGTAGGGTTCGAGGGGAATATTGGATAATTCTGAGGGACGAGGGATAAGAAAATAGCCTAAAGCGGCAACACCAGAACAAATGATCAGGATTTTGCCTAACCGCGGCAACCGCGACCAGGAAAATTTATTATCTTCTTGATTAGCCATAATTTTTAGGGCAGGTGAGAGTGAAAATGCAAAGTTTATACTAACAATTCCCTGTCTTGATCGCCTTACCGATGGGATAGGATAGAGGATGGAATACTTGGTAGCGAGCGAGCGACAAACGAGAGAAATCCCATGAATTTAGTTAGCTTAGAGAACTTTCTCGATAACACTTCTTTTTTAGTCCTGTTTTTAACCATGCTGGTTTATTGGGCCGGGGCAGCCTTTCCTAGCATACCTTTGTTGCCCGGCTTGGGCAGCACGGGAGTGGCCATCGCTAACCTCTGTATCGCCGCTTTATTGGGGGCGCGCTGGTTAGAAGCGGGTTATTTCCCCATCAGCAATCTTTACGAATCTTTATTCTTTCTCGCTTGGGGTGTAACTGCGGTTCATTTAATTGCTGAGTACACTAGCCGCAGTCGCCTGGTGGGGGTGGTGACGACTCCTGTAGCCATGGTGATTACCGCTTTTGCCACTTTGTCCTTACCCGGGGAAATGCAAACTTCGGCACCCTTGGTTCCGGCTTTAAAATCGAATTGGTTGATGATGCACGTTAGCGTCATGATGTTAAGTTATGCTGCTTTGATGGTGGGTTCCCTGATGGCGATCGCTTTTCTGATCGTCACTAGAGGTCAAAATATCGAGTTAAAAGGCAGTTCCGTGGGTACGGGAGCCTATCGTCTGCAAAATAAGTTATCTACCACTCTTTCTGCCCCAATTTTCATGGAAACGGCTAACGGTGGCACAACCGCCCTTTTAACTCCCACCTTAACAGCGATGACGACTCTTTCGCCCCAACGTCTTAGCTTGGCGGAAACCCTCGATAATATCAGTTATCGCGTCATTGGTCTCGGTTTTCCCCTTCTCACTATCGGTATCATCGCCGGGGCAGTTTGGGCGAATGAAGCTTGGGGTTCCTATTGGAGTTGGGATCCGAAAGAAACTTGGGCGCTAATCACTTGGTTAGTGTTTGCCGCTTATCTCCATGCGCGCATTACCCGGGGATGGCAGGGAAGAAAACCGGCTATTCTAGCGGCCAGTGGTTTTGTTGTGGTTTGGGTATGTTATTTAGGGGTGAATCTTTTAGGTAAAGGCCTTCATTCCTACGGTTGGTTTTTCTAAATCAGTTATAGGGGTGGGTTGGTAAACCTGCTTGGTGCATCTCATTTTTGTAAATCTACTAAGCTGGGATTTTTAAAGGGAAACTCTCTGCTAAAATTGGGTATTACTTCCGATTTTATCAATCAATCCAAGCTTTTGGGGGGTTCTACCCCCCAAACCCCCCGCGCATTAGCTTAACTGTGAGATGCTTACAGACGATTGTTCATATTTTTGTACCAATTTAAGAGTCACTGATAATTGCTGATTGTTGGTATTTCTGCAAATGTGAGACGCACCCAACCTGCCCCTCCTGACTCCCCTTTTTTAAGACTTATAATTGTTATTTATCTAGGACAATGTTGCCCTAGATAAATAATTACAACTTCTCAAAACTTATAAAAAATGATCGAGCAGAAAACTACTATTAAAAATCTGGCTTTAATTGCAGGTGTGCATGGCAATGAACTAACTCCCGCTTATTTGGTTGAATATCTGCAAAACTCACCTAATCTTATTGCTCGCAGCAGTTTTCAATCCTACAGTCTCATCGCTAATCCCTTAGCCCTAAAGCAACGGGTTAGATATATCGATACGGATTTAAATCGTTGTTTTAACCAAAAAGATTTAGTTAATCCCGATTGTCAGCAATACGAACAAAAACGAGCTAAAAAAATAGTCAAAGAAATCCGAGAAAAATCCATCGATTTATTAATAGATATTCACAGCACCACATCTAACATGATGCTGGCGATTATTTATTCTAACCCCCATCCTTGGCTATTAAAACTCTTTACCTATCTGACTAAAATTAATCCTGAGGTGCGCTTAATTTATCATCCCGTCAGCGAGGAAGAAAATCATTTTCTGAAAGGAATTTGTCCCCTAGCTTTTACCCTAGAAATCGGTCCAATTGACCATGGTGTCATCTGTCCCTATCTTTTTCGTCAAACCGAAACACTCATCTATCAAATCCTAGACTATATCGAACAGGAAAATTATCTGGCAGCCCATCTCGATACTTTCAGCGAATCCCTAATAGTTTACCAACGTTTAGGCTCGATCGATTATCCTAGGGATGAACAGGGTGAAATTAAAGCCATGTTACATCCTGAGATTCTTCAACGAGATTATCAGGCAATTCAACCCAATCAACCGATTTTTCTAGGATTTGATGGTCAGGAAATTATCTATCGTGGGGAATCTGAATTATATCCTATCTTTGTCGGAGAATCTTCCTATAAAGAAAAAGGAATCGCCCTTTGTTGGACAGCAAAAAAACAAATCGATATTAATTAGTACCAGACAGCAGTTTTCCTGACAAAAAACCGGTCTAAATAAGGGAAAAGCCACTATGACCTTTACTTCTGATTCTCTTTTAGCTGAACGTTACCAACTGCAACAACGCCTAGGCAATACCGCTATCGGTCGTCAAACTTGGTTAGCTATCGATGTATTATCCCAAGAATCGGTAATTATTAAACTCCTCGCTTTTAGTCCCCAGATGGAGTGGGAAGAATTAAAATTATTTGAACGGGAGGCAGCCGTCTTAGCTTCTCTCCATCATCCCCGTATTCCCCGCTATCGCGATTATTTTTCCCTCGATAAAAATCAAGGTGACGGGATTCCTTGGTTTGTGCTTGTACAAGATTATATACCAGGAGAATCCCTAAGCGATCGCTTAGAAAGGGGGCAACGTTTCACCGCTACGGTAATTCGGACTATTGCCCAAGAAGTTCTCGAAATTCTCATTTATTTGCACGAATTATCGCCCCTAGTATTACATCGAGATATTAAACCTAGTAATTTAATTATTAACTCAGAAAATAACGTTTATTTAGTAGATTTTGGGGCAGTCCAGTCCCGCGGTGCAGTAACAGGAGTTACTTTTACTGTGGTGGGGACGAGTGGTTATGCACCCCTAGAACAATTTTGGGGCCGGGCAGTTCCCAGTTCTGATTTATATGCCTTAGGTATGACTTTAATTCATTTATTGACGGGAATTGTCCCCATAGAATTGCCCCACCGCAACTCTAAAATTCAATTTCGCCAACTGGTGACAATTGATGATGATTTAATCGATTGGTTAGAAACTATAACCGATATAGCGGTAGAAAAGCGGTTTAAAAGTGCCAGAGAAGCTCTGAAATTTCTCCAACATCCCTACCATCGCCAAGCCTCAAGTTTAATCGATCCTAAGAAATTACCAAAACCTCCCCACAGTTCCATCCGTATTGCTAAACACCGGGATAATTTAGAGATTAATTTACCCCCAAAAATTAAGCTACTTTCCGATGCAGCTACTCTCTGGTCTTTGGCGATTGTCCTTACTGTCAGCATCTTTATCTCCCCAATTCTTACCTTTATTATAGCTCTAATTGGTTTTATTTGTTTGCGTGAGATGCAATTAATTCTTACACCTCAAGAAGTTTTAATTAAATATAAAGTCTTCAATTTTATCTACAAAAAATTTGCTTTTAAAACTCAAGATTTATGGGGTATTTTTCTCCATAGCAACGGCACAGAAGGTAACTATCAGATTCGTCTGCGGACGGCTAAAAATTATTATCTTATCGGTCAGAATCTCCGCGAGGATGAATGTCTCTGGTTAGGACAGGAAATCCAAGATTGGTTAAATTTTATCAAATATAGCGTTTCTCCTCAAGATGATGTGTAACCTGACAGGGTATCATCGACCGTCTCCCCAAAACGAAAACTTTGCACCTCACCATGAAGATAACTGAGAATCAATTCAAGAAATCCCCGGAATTAGTCGGTAGGCATTTTTCCCTTTTTAACCTTAATCTTGCAGAGATCACCCTATCTTGATAGAATAATAACTGATTGGCATTCCCTCGGCTACAAGGCGGCAATTATTAAATCGGATTAGGAATTGCCAAAAGGCGGCCATGAAATGTTAGTTATTAGTGGAGAAGAAAAAATGAACTCTGAAATTTACAAAAAAGTCAGCTTGTTAGTTGTGTATCAAGGGGTTTTTGATAATGCTATTGGCCAGGCATTTATTACCCTATTAGCTACGGATAATGTTGCCGATTTTCTCAAAGCTTATGGTCAATTGTTTCAAGCTTTAGCATCCAGAAATATCAGTTGGAATGATTTTCTAATCGAACAAATTTTATTAGATGATAATCCCTTTAGTCAACAGGTACAGAAAAAAAGTGTTTGGGAGTTACCCGAATCTTTAATTAATGGCGTTAAACAGGATTTATCTATCCTCCAATCTCTTTATAACTCTAGCATTTATAGCTTAAGTAATTCGACAGTTTTTGAACAAATTAAATTTCTAATTTTCCCCGCTTGGGAAGTGGACAATAAATTAGAAAGTTTCCTCCATTCTAGTTTAGATTGGACGGAATTAGTCGAAGATCTAGCCGATTATTATCGTGAGTGTGGTACAGGAATTTTTGCCCGTTATCAAGCTTTAAGGTGGCAAGAAGGCAGATTACAAGGAATTACTCATCCCGATCCCGTACAGATTCAAGAAATAGTCGGTTATGAAATGCCTAAGGAAACCTTGATTAAAAACACTGAGTTTTTATTGGCAGGTTATCCCGCTTTAAATGTCTTACTCTATGGCAGCCGTGGTTCAGGAAAATCCTCTTTAGTCAAGGGATTATTGCAAAAATATCATAGTCAGGGATTGCGCTTAATTGAAGTGGCAAAATCGCAATTAAAAGACCTACCATTAATTATTGAAATCTTGCGAGATTTGCCCCAAAAATTTATTATCTTTGTCGATGATTTATCCTTTGAAGAAGACGATGAAGCTTTTAAAGCTTTAAAAGTTGTTTTAGAGGGAAGCATCACCGCTAGACCGAAAAATGTCGTAGTTTATGCCACTTCTAATCGCCGACATTTAGTCAGAGAGTTTTTTGCCGATCGACCCCGACCAAAAGATGGGGATGAAGTGCATAATTGGGACACAGTACAAGAAAAATTATCCTTTAGTGATCGCTTTGGTTTAACCCTAACTTTTGAACCTGCTAATCAAGAAAAATATTTAAAAATAGTGCGTCATTTAGCAGGTTTAGCTAAATTAAAAATTAGCTTAGAAGACTTAGAATTTCGTGCCAAACAATGGGCAACCCAACATAATGGGCGATCGGGAAGAACTGCTAGACAATTTATTGATTTTCTGCAAGGGGAATTAGCATTAAATAAGTAGCATTAATTGTGTTATGATTAAATAAAAGAAGCTCTAATCTAGAAAAATGTTGACTCAATCTCCCCCCAAAACTCTCAGCTTAGAAGAATATCGTAATTTAGAAACTATAGCCGAGGTTAAACACGAATATCACGACGGGGAAATTATCGAGATGACAGGGGGAAGCATCAATCATAATAGTATTCTCATTAATCTTATTGTCCTGCTAAAATTAGCTTTAAGAGGAACTAATTATCGTCTTCAATCTAGCGATCTACGACTATGGATACCCCAGTATAATCGCGGTTTATACCCAGATTTAATGCTCATTGCCGGGGAACCATTATTTAGTGATAATCGCAACGATGAAATTTTAAATCCCTGCCTAATTATCGAAGTTTTATCCCCTTCCACCTCCAGTTATGATCGAGGTGATAAATTTCGTTATTATCGTTCTATACCCCAATTAAACCAATATCTTCTCGTCAGTCAAGGGGAGATACTAATAGAATCCTATAGCAAAACATCAGAAAATCATTGGTTACTGCAAGAATACATCCCAGCTAGGGGAATTATATCCCTAGATTCTTTAGGAATTAGCTTAAATCTTGCCGATATTTACGAAGGAATTGATTTTAATTGAGGAATATTTTATGAATGATAACCTTTTTTCTATGATCTAGGTTATAATCAGGACGATTAAAAATTCTGTGACAGAGAAAATGCTAACTCAATCTCCTACCAAAACCCTCAGCTTAGAAGAATATCGTAATTTAGAAACTAGCGCAGAAACTAAACACGAATATCACGACGGGGAAATTATCGAGATGACGGGGGGAAGCATCAATCATAATCGACTGGTACGCAATTTAATTCGCTTGTTAGACAATGCTTTAAGGAAAACTATTTATGAAGTCTTTCCCAGTGATTTGCGACTATGGATACCCCAATATAATCGCGGTTTATACCCAGATTTAATGATCATTGCGGGGGAACCATTATTTAGTGATAATCGCAACGATGAAATTTTAAATCCCTGTCTAATTATCGAAGTTTTATCACCTTCCACCTCCAGTTATGATCGGGGTGATAAATTTCGTTATTATCGTTCTATACCCCAATTAAACCAATATCTTCTCGTCAGTCAAGGGGAGATACTAATAGAATCCTATAGCAAAACATCAGAAAATCATTGGTTACTGCAAGAATACACCCCAGCAAGGGGAATTATATCGCTAGATTCCTTAGGAATTAGCTTAAATCTTGCCGATATTTACGAAGGAATTGATTTTAATCTCAACTCCTAACTTTAGCTATCTTTTAAGAAGACGTACTAAAAACAATTTTACCATCTTTTACCGCTACTAAACGCAAAGTTAAAGGTCCAGATGTATTCGTTTTACTAGCAGCAATTGCCTCAAGTGTCTCGATAGAATTACCCGACTTTTTGACTTGACCAATAAAGTTAACTACCGTAGTTAATAACCCATCTTCCACTTGAATTGACCCTAAAACTCCCGCACTTCTAGCGCGAAATTGAGCCGAAGCTAAAAGTAAATCTAAGCGCTTTTGTAGGTCTTCTTCTGTCATATTTTGGGGATCGATAGAAACGGCAGCGATTACCTGTTTCTCCTCAAAAACTCTTTGATTGGGAACCACATCAGCAAAGACACGAATCTCGCTTTCTCCTAAGACATAATTACCTGCTGAAAGGATTCTCACCACATATTCTTTACCGTCCTGTAATTGTTGACTTAACTGTTCTACCTGTGCTTTTGTGATCTTAACTAAACGCTGGTCAAAATTAGGCTGATTCGGTTGGGTGGCACGGATAGCATTCATATTCGCTTCTCGCAATAACTTATCGATAACAGCGACAATAGCTTGGGGATCAACAATACGAAAAGCTCCAAAAGATAACACCTGTCCCCGGAAAATAGCGATTTGTTTTTCCCGCAATTCTTGATAGGTTTGATAGTATTGTTCTAAAACTTCCACTTCCCGCTTAAGAAAAGCCATTTGGGTTTCTAAATCTTTTAATTTTCCCTCACGCTGTTCCAAAGCCAAATTTTTATCCACAATCGAGCGATCGAGTTCTCCAATGCGTTGATCCCGGCGATCAATTTCTAGCTGTAGGGTTTTTTGTTGGATTTCCAACTGTTGAAGTCGCGCTTGTCTAGCTGTTAATAACTTTTGTTGATTAGCCAACTCTTTATCTCTAACTTGAACGGTGGTTTGTAGTTGATTTATCTGACTAGAAAGAATTGATTTTTGTTGGAACAATTGCTCCCGTTGACTGGTTAACTGTGCCTTTTGATTAGTTAAAATGACTCGTTCATTGTTTAAATTAGCCACTTCCTTACGAAACTTTTCCAACTGTCCCGAAACTAATCGCAAACGTTGACGAGAAGCTTGATAATTTTTGTTAAGAACCTCTAGACGTTTCTGCACAGCTATCTGTTCACTTTTAGCCGTTTTTAAAGCCTTTTCCACCTGATTTTTCTGTTCGGTGGTTTTTCTCACCTGACTTTCCAAATCCTTAATAGCGGCACGACGTTCATTTAAAAGACGATCCAGTTCAAAAACCCCTTGACGCAGGGATTTACTAGAAGCAAACAAGACAATTAAAGTCGAACCGGCGATCAAAATTCCCGTTACAATCGTCATTAAAGTTGCGGTTTGTTTCGGACGCAGATTAAATAAACGCATCCTTTTCTTACCGATACGGCTCCCTATGCGATCGCCAACTGCCGCTATCAGACCACCTAAAACCACGATGGCCAAAACTAAAATATAAGCGCTAGTCATCCAGAATTTAAGTAAATTGTTGACTGAGAGCGACGGGATTATGGACAGTAATTTTCTTCTTGTAAATTGAGACCATTTCTTGATCCCGCAGCTCTCCCAATAAACGGGTGACAGTGACGCGGGTAGAACCGATCGCTTCTGCGATCGCTTGGTGAGACAATTTTAGATCAACCCGGATGCCATCGGTGGTGGGAACCCCAAAATCACGACAGAGAATTAATAAAAAACTGACCAAACGTGAACCCATATCCCGGTGAGCCAAGGTTTCGATCATCATTTCCGTTTGCAGAATCCGCGAGGACAACCCCTGCAGCATCAACATTGATAAATCGGGATTATTGCGGAGCGATCTTTCTACTTGCTCGATCGGGGCCGAGAGTAATTCTACCGGAGTAAAAGCCACGGCATGATAAAAACGATCCGATCGCTGACCGGTGAGTAAGGATAGCACACCAAAGACGCTATTTTCCCGCAGTAGAGCCACGGTAATTTCTTCTCCCGCTTCATAGACTCGCGATAACTTAACCGCTCCTTTAAGCAAAAAATAGACTCTTTCGGCCGGATCTCCCGGGAAAAAGATCGTTTTGCCACGCTCGAACAATTCCACCACCGGGGGGAAATTGCCGCTGCCGATTCGACGGAACACATCTGCTAGGGGTTTGTCTTGTATTAATGATAAGTCCATCTCACATCCAAAAAAGGGGAAAATTGTTTTTATTATGCAACGAGTGTCACCTCTATTAAACATAACCGCTGCCTAAACTGGGAAAAGTTTTGGGCGCTTTTTGCCAGACAATGGGGAAGGGGTGATCATGGCTGCCCCCTTATCTGTATCCCTATTATACCGAATCTCGCTGGGGTCGGCTATTGGGGAGATTTTTGTAAGAGAAACGAGAACTATGTTAGATTTAACGGGAAAAAACGCCCTAGTGACAGGAATTGCCAATAATCGCTCGATCGCTTGGGGAATTGCCCAACAACTCCATCAAGCTGGTGCAAATATCGGTGTCACCTATCTCCCCGACGAAAAAGGCCGCTTTGAGAAAAAAGTGCGAGAATTGGCCGATGAACTTAATCCCGCTTTTTATGTCCCCTGCGATGTCCAAAATGACCAACAGGTAGAAGACACTTTCGCTACAGTGGCGGAAAAATGGGGTAAACTGGATATTTTGATTCACTGTCTCGCTTTTGCCGATAAAGAGGGTTTAACGGGCGATTTTACCGCCATTCCCCGGGAAGCTTTCACTAAATCCCTAGATATTAGCACTTTTTCCCTAACCCGTCTAGCGCAATCGGCTAAACCTTTGATGACGGAAGGGGGAAGTATTATCACTCTTACCTATCTCGGCGGTGTCAAGGTAATTCCTAACTATAATTTAATGGGGGTAGCAAAAGCCGGTTTAGAAATGAGTGTTCGCTATTTAGCCGCGGAATTAGGGGGCCAAAAGATCCGAGTTAACGGTATTTCCGCAGGTCCAATTCGCACCTTAGCATCTTCGGCCGTGGGGGGAATTCTTGATATGATCCATCATGTGGAAGAAATCGCTCCTTTACATCGCACGGTGACACAAATTGAGGTGGGAAATACGGCCGCTTTTTTAGCCAGTGATCTTTCCAGTGGTATTACCGGACAGATTATTTATGTAGATTCCGGTTACGAAATTATGGGAATGTAGTTTTAAGTAGGTAGGTGTTAAAAACCATCAGCGCCCCCCTTATTAAGGGGGGATCAAGGGGGGATCAGCGCCCCCCTTATTAAGGGGGGATTCAGGGGGGATCAAAACCTTCTAAACAGAATTTAGTATAACTTTTGGATATGGATAAAGCTGGTATTCCTATTAGTTCGCTTCAAATAATTTCCAAATCTCTTTAATAGAAATATAGATACCGAGAACAGCAGCTAACAAAAGAAGGATTTGACTATCCGAGCCAAGGCAATTCTGAAAATTTTCATCGGTTAACACTTTATAGACCACCTTAGACATGGCAAATACAGCCGATAAACTCAACCCAGAAACGAAAAGAATTTCTAGATAAGATTTATTATTTCCCCGTCTTGGCTGTTTTTTTGTAACCAGTGCCACGCTTGCGGTAATGACCAAAGTTCCGATTAACAAAAGAAAGTTTTCAATGTTAACAATCTTCATCAAAAATTTATGCTGATTTTGTTTTTCTAAAGGTAATATACCATCCGCAGCCCGCCGCTAATATCGCACCAATAAACGCGCCGTAAACTCCCGCAATCGCTCCCCCTAGGGCCGCACCTCCCACCGTCACCACCATCAGGCGATCGGCTTTATCCCAAAATCGAGAAGAAGTAGCACCCCCCTTATCAAGGGGGAATCGGGCTAATTTTTGGGCAGTTTTTACCCAATCTTGGCTAGGAATAACATCATTAATAAATATGGTCTCGAAATCTAAACTATCGGGAAAAATGACGCTTAAACTTTTGGTGCGTTCTTGGTTAGCATAGGCTGCGTCTAATTCTTCGATCGCTTTTTTATAAGCTTTTTCTAGGGGAGGATAACCCTTGACAAGTTGCCGCAATTGTGTTGCTGCCTGGGGTTGTTCTTCCCTTAGTAATCGTCTAATTGCTTCGAGCGATCGCTGTAGATATTCTGGCAAGGGTTCAGTCTGCTGTGCGAGGGCGATTAGCAGCGCTTCAAGATCGATAATTGTTTTGGGAATTTCCATAAGTTTAGTCCTGTCCAGTCAGGGTATAGGCTGCCCAATGGTAAGGATCGCTATATTCTGTTAGTTGATCTAGCCCTATTGTACTGCCTTCCTTCAAAGTATTCGCCGCCCTCACCTCCAGTCGATCGACCCCTTCCATTAGGGAGGGAAGTAGCCGAAGTTGCTCGATCCAGTCAGCTAGTTGCTGCCAAGTGATGTTTTTTAACCAATTTTGTGTATTTTTCAGAGCTAGAGCCGGGGATTCACCCGCTAATAATCTTTGATAGAAGTTAATCATAAACCAGGAGCTAGAAATTTCCTTCACCGGCCAGAGGGTACTGACCACATTAGTCGCACCCGCTGCCCGGAAAGCACTGACGAGGCCGACGTATTCGGTGTTAATGCCATCCTTACCGGTGAGAGCGGTTTCACAGGCAGCCAGACAGACGAGACGGTAACTAGAGAGGTTCAGTCCGTTGATATCCCGGACGGTCAATAAACCATCGCTAAGGGCGATCGCAGAGGCTTGGGGGCGAAAAGAGTCATAAAAGCCGTGACCGGTGAAATGGAAGGTTTTATAGGCATTTTCGAGGGCTTTGCGGACATTTTCCCGTGAGGCCTTTTTCGGGCTAATTCTCGCGCTCGGTTGCAGGATATGGCTAATAATTGCCGATTCCAGTTGGGCGAAATCCATGGGTTTTTGCTCCGTTTTGGGGTCTTCGACACTGAGGAGGGGAGAATAGGAGAAATCGCCGGACTGGGGACGCAAACCGACCTGAGCAGAGGGGAGATAGGTAGCGGTGTATTTTTCGGGGAAGAGGGTATGTAGGGGGAAGCGGTGCAGATCCCGGTGGGGGATGAGAATGAGGGAATTAACGGAAACCGGCAAATGTGCGAGAATTTTATCGATCTGTAAAATCCGCTTTAATTGGGCAAAACGGTCATTAAGTGACAATCTCCACGGATGATTTTGTTTATTCTCCGTTTCTTTTTTACTAGCATAGTCGCGGTATTGTTTATCCCATTCGGTTAACCAAGTCCGAAACTGTCGCGCCTGTTGATAACGTTGCTCTCTTTCCAGAATTACGGGGTCAGCGTCTGCGGTGATAATAAAGGTGGTGAGATTGTCCTCGCTGAGATACCAGTAAATAATCGCCTTATCCGGACTTGTCAGGCTTTGGATAGTGGCATAATCAGGACTGGTGGGGTTTTCTTGCCAATTATCGAGAATCCAAGTCAAGCAACGATTTTTATAAAATTCTGCCTGTTCAATTGCGTCTAGGGGATGATTTTCCTCGATCAGTAAATCGATTTCTAGGTGACTAAAACTGCTGAATTTTGCCTCAAAAGCGGGTTTATCGCCTTTCTGGGCGCGTAGTCGGGTGAAAAGGTCGCGTCCCTGTTGTTGATAGAATCGCGCTTGAGGGATTTCCTGTAAGGAAAGATGAGCGCGGATCAATCCTTGCAGAATTTCTAAATGATCTTCGGGGAAGTCTTTTTCGGTGAGAATCGGTAAAGCGATTTGATAATGTCGGATTGCGTCGCGACAATAGGGACTAGCTTTCTCTTTATATCGGGAATGTTCCAGATAAGCTTCCCCTAGATAGCGATAAATTTGCCCCCACGGAGGCGATCCTTGAACGAGGTGGGGAAGTGCCTCCCGGAGGCCGAAAAGATGGGGTTCTCGGTCATTAAGGGCTACTATCGGTTTACGATAAATGAGAGCTTCCAGACTAGGAGTAGAAATGCGATTTTTGCTCAGAGAACAAATGGCCCTCCCTCGGTTGTACCAAGCTTTATGGTAATCGGGTTTAAATTCTAAAGCTCGATCGTGGGAGGCGATCGCTTCTTCATACCTTCCTAAGTTACCTAACGCAACCCCTCGGATGCACCAAGCTAGATGGTAATCGGGTTTAATTTCTAAAGCTTGATCGTAGGATGCGATCGCTTCTTCATACCTTCCTAAGTCATCTAACGCAACCCCTCGGTTGGTCCAAGCTTCATGCAAATCGGGTTTAATTTCTAAAGCTTGATCCCAGGATGCGATCGCTTCTTCATCCCTTCCTAAGTTAACTAACGCAACCCCTCGGTTGGTCCAAGCATAATGGTCATCGGGTTTAAATTCTAAAGCTTGATCGTAGGATGCGATCGCGCCGATCAAATCCCCATTCATGTGTTTCTGGTATCCTTGCTTAGACCAGAATTCGGCATCCTGAACCACTTTCGTTAAATCCGTCTCCGTTGAACCTAGATTTTCCCCCTCCACACTGGAAACATCCCTCACCGCGTCGCGTAACTGGAGGCTAATCCGTTGGGACACTTCCCCCAGATTTCCCGTCATCACTTTCCCTAAAGCCGCCAAATCCCGCCCTAAAGTTTGATAATCTTCCGGATACTGTAGCCATTCCTCGCTTTTGACCCCTAGCCACCGCGCCAGCTTTTTATCGTCACAATAGCGACTGTATAGCCATCCCCGTAACCCACCAGTGGTGGTTCCCGCTGCCACCTGCTCGAATAACCCCATCAATATCCCTTCATATTCGCCATCACTGGGTTCTGGAGGCGATTTTTGGACTTTTTCGGGGTTAACTGCCTTCAGACTGCCTATAAAGAGGGATTTTAGCCAATTCCAGAGCTTTTTTAGTAAGGGTAGCATCCAAGAAAGGGGAAAAGGAAGATAAGGAAATTATATCGTTGCTGCCGAAATCTGAAAAATACCCTAGCGATCGCTCTCTCCCGGCGATAGAGCCACTTCTAAGACCTGTTCGAGAGATAATCCTAGGGAAGCGGCGATTTCTTCGGGATTAACCCCCGCTCGCAATAATAAGGGAACAGAAGCCAATTTTCCGATGATTTCCCCTTCTTGGCGACCTTCTTGACGACCTTCTTGGCGACCTTCTTGGCGACCTTCTTGGCGACCTTCTTGGCGACCTTCTTGGCGACCTTCTTGGCGACCTTCTTGGCGACCTTCTTGGCGACCTTCTTGGCGACCTTCTTGGCGACCTTCTTGGCGACCTTCCTCTAGGGCCTCCTGAAACACACGCGTCTGTCTTAACTCGCTTAAACTAAACATCGCTTCTATCTCCTTTCGAGTAATCTGCGGCAACTTGTAAATCAAAATCGTCTCTATCAATTCTAAAAGTTCCTGTTGGCGATTTTCTACCCCCGTTTCCCTCACTCGCACGATTAACTCCCTTCCTTGGTTGAGCACTTGCGCTTCCGGTAAGCTTACTAACTCTAGCGTCGCTAATCCGAGCGAATCTGGTGGACTCTCGCCTAATTCCTCGAGATAAATCCTTTGTACTCTTGTTTCTTGTAATAGCTCTCTATATCGCTCTATATTCTCCTTTTCCACCCTTCGATTCGGATAGATCACCACCCCGCACCAATTGTTTTTTAACCGCGTCTGTTTGAGATAGAGAAAAATTTCGGCGAAAAAACGGGCATAAAACTCTGGATCATTCTGAAACTGAACTTCGGTAAAATAAATTGGTAAATCTT
>NZ_JADBRW010000195.1:0-4932 GCF_020247025.1 Microcystis sp. M109S1 | reverse complement strand
TGGTCGAGGGAATCAACAATAAACTTAAACTAATAAAACGGAGAGGCTATGGCTTTAGAAACTTTCGGAATTTTTGGGTTAGAAGTATGTTGTCTTGGCATCTTGTCTGTTGATTTAGCATAAAGGGTAACGAAGAGCCGAAAATTAAAGTAGTTCAAGATAATCTGAATACTCATGTCAAAGCATCTCTTTATAAAGCTTTTACCCCAGTCGAAGCAAGACGCATTCTGGATAAATTGGAGTTTCATTATACTCCTAAACATGGAAGTTGGTTAAATATGGCTGAAATTGAGTTGAGTGTTTTAAGCCGACAGTGCCTTGAGCGGCGTATTGAAGAAAAGGAAATCTTAACAGAAGAAGTAGCAGCTTGGGAAAAACGCAGAAATGAAAATTCTGCTCCTGTAGATTGGCGATTTACCACTGAAGATGCCCGAATTAAATTAAAAAGATTGTATCCGTCAATAACATCTTGACAGACCACTAGATCAATAGGCAGTAAACTGATCACCCACATTAACAATGGCGCAAAACAACTGCTCACCTCAAGAGTGCTGCGCTTTTCTCCTTTTTTCGCCTTCCCGGACTGATACCATTCTTTGAGTCTCTGTCTGACCGTATTGGGTTTTTCCTCATTGACTGCCGCAATCAACCTCGACACCTGAGTCAAACTGCTCGATTTGGTCATGACCATCCCGAAGCTCCAAGTTGCCAATCCGATAGCTTGCGGTATTGACAAATGGGGCAGATGTTCTGAAACTATGCACGACCACTGCTTGAGATATTTGTTTTTCAGTATTGCCTTTCACGATGCTCCTCTAAATCTCTAGCTTGATTTTCTCACCCTGAGTGTGTGACTGCTCACCTCTTTGTAATAAACCTACACCTGTCAGAGGGGGGGGGAGAGATTTAGCTAATCTAAGGATAGGCGGTTAAAATGCGTCTTAGCTGACTAAATCCTGTTTAAAAGGTCGATTTAGCGTCCGAGGGCGTGTAATCCGTTAATAATTTCGGCACAGCGCTCGGTAACTGCCTGTAAAGCTTCTCTTTTGTTAGAAATCGGTGGCGGCAGCACTTCCCCGATGCGAATAGTTAAGGGGATACTATGGGGAAAAGAAGAACCTTTTTGAAAAATCTTTTCTGTCCCCCACAAACTGACGGGTAACAGGGGAACTCCCGCTTTAGCGGCAATCATCGCCGCGCCTAGTTTTGGTTGATGGATCAATCCGTCCTCGGTGCGCGTTCCCTCCAGAAACACTCCCACTGCCCAGCCCGCCGCTAATGCTCCCATCGCCGCCCGAATTGCCCCGCGATCACCACTGCCGCGTTTGACGGGATAGGCCCCATAAAGAGCGATCGCCTGTTTTAAAATCGGGATGGTAAATAATTCTTCTTTAGCCATATAAGCTACGGGACGACGCACGGCACAGGATAATAGGGGTGGATCGAAGTAACTGGCGTGATTGCAGACGATAATCAGAGGATGACGACGGGGGACATTTTCCATTCCGTAAACGCGACCGCGAAAATAGCCGTGTAGGGTTGGGCTAACGATCGACCATTTAAAGAGATGATATAAAACTAAACTGGCAAAAGGTTCTCGCTCTTGAGGCTGGTTCATGACTGACAATTGTTCCCTAGACATGGAAAAGCCCTCGGGAGTCTTGCCGTGTTTCGACCCCAAGGACTTTGCTTTCTTCTCACTCCTCACACAATTAAAATATATAGTAATTTATGGGTTAGGGAAAGGTTAAGCGTGCCGCTTTCTTAACTGGCATAATTACTTAGCTAGGGTTGAGAGCGGCAAAAGGATTAGCCAGATGTGTAATACTAAATCCTGTTTAAAAAGTATAGGAAAGTCGAGAGTGGTGAGTGGGCAGCGGTTCAGCAGCAAGCGGAGAGAAACAATCCATAACTTGGGAGTTAATCGCACTATTAAAAACGGATTTGGTGTAATTAATTTTGCTTAGGTACTTAAAAAAGTTGGGTTAAAATATAAAGGACAAATCTAGTCAGAAAAAGAATTTTTTTATGGAAAAACAGGTAAATTGTGCTGTAGATTGCCTAAATGGTTGTATTTTAGGCGATAAATGCCCCAATCAAGCCCATGCCGCCGAAGCAGCTAAATTTATTGCCGAAACTTCTTTGGAAAAGATGTTAGAAATGGCAGAAACCGCTAGACTGAAAAAACTGACGCAACCGACCCAATGGATTATTCCCGATGATTTCTAGGGTTTGGCCAGGGAACGGGGAACGGGGGTGACACGGCTCGGTTAAGCCTAAAACTCTTGTTGAGACTGCATGGGAGCGGGGAGCGGCTATGGACAGAAATCTTAAGAAAATCTTTAATTAGGGTTTGCTGAAAAAGTACCTGAATTTTCCCCCTGATCACTCCCATGCCTGGTACTTTTTGATTGACAAAAAGTCTAAAAGTCTTACCCAACAAGGTTTTTAGATTTATTCAGCAAACCCTAATTAGAGCTTGCTGAATAAATCTAATATTGAGTGAAAACCGAGACAATTTTCTGAGGACTTTTTTTACTGGTGGGAACCGGATCGGGGTCATTTTCTTCCCTAGCCACGCGGATTAAGAGGGCGGCTAAAAAGAGACTGGCTAAACTGGAACTGCCGCCATAACTAAAGAGAGGGAAAGGTAAGCCGGTAGTGGGTAAAGAACCAGTGGCCACACCGATATTTAACAGGGATTGACCGATTAAAATTACCATCGCCCCGATCGCCACTAATTTTTTGATGCGATGACGACATTTAACCGCCACGATCAGGGCGAGAGTAGCGTAGAGAAATAGCATGATTAACAGTAAAATACCGCCAATAAAACCAAATTCCTCGCCAAAGACAGCGAAAATAAAATCCGTATCCGGGAAGGGTAGATAAAATAATTTTTGTTGGGATAAACCGTAACCGCTGCCGGTGGTTCCGCCAGAACCGATCGCCAGTAAACTCTGCACTAATTGATAACCATCACCCCGGGGATCCTGCCAAGGGTTTAAGAAAGACAAAATCCGTTTTCTCTGGTATTCGCGGAAAGTAACACTAACCACGGCCATAGTTAAACCCAGTAAAGCGGTGCTGGTCATGTAGGATAAAGGCAGACCGGAGGCAAGAGCGATCAGCCAGAGAGTTATACCGCAAAGAGCAGTGGTACTCAAGTTAGGTTGTAAGAGGATGCCCGCTAGAATTAGCCCAAAAATAGCGATCCAAGTTAACCGTTGATTGACATTTAAACGCGGCCAACCACCGAAAACCGCCGCCCCTTGCAGGACGAGAAACGGTTTCATAAATTCCGACGGTTGCAAGAGAATCGGCCCGATTTTAATCCAACGGGTGGCACCGTTGATATTAGTTCCCAAACCGGGGATAAGAGTGATCAAAATTAATCCTAAAACTAATAAAATCATCCAGGGTGCGATTTTGAGGAGTTTCTCGATCGGCAATCGCACCAGGAAATTAAAGCCAATTAAGCCAATCCAAAGCCAGATTAATTGGCGTATAAAATAGTATAGTCCGTTATCAAAGCGACTGTCAGCCAGAGCGTAGGAAGCGGAAAAAAGCACCACTAACCCGACTGACAGCCACAAAAAAGTCATCCAGCGCAATAATCGCGCTTCGGCTGACCAGTTTTTCACATCGGGGTCAAAAATAGGAATAATATATTGCCACACGGAGATTTTCGAGAAGAAGTATCTTGTACAGATTAACCGAAAAGACTAGGCTCGATCGCAGTTTGTTCCCCTATCCGACGGCTACTTGACCGATTAAACCCACATTTTCACCGTGCCATTCTAGGGTATCACCGATCGCCTGACCGTCGTGATAGGCAGCCAAGAGAATTTCCGCCGTTTTCCCCCAAACAATATTCCCCTGACGATCAAGGGAAATCATGCCCAGATCCCGACCATTAGTTTGGGATTCGCGCATGGATTTCTCCACGGCAGCGGCGAGGGAAAAACCATCGGTGACGCGAATGACCACCTTAGCGGCTAAACACTCATCGATAATATCTTCCCCGACCCCCGTACAGCTTACTCCTGCCCATGGATTCGCATAATTGCCGGCCGGCATGGCACTGTCACTAACGCGACCGATTCTTTCTAGTCCCTTACCCCCGGTAGAAGTTCCGGCGGCGATGTCTCCTTGCTGATCAAGGGCCACTACCCCGATAGTTCCCCGTTGCGCTGACGAATCGGCGAATAAACGGGCCATTTTACGGTTAAAATTCGTCTTTCTTTCCTCCATCCATTCTTGAATCCGATAATCGGTGAGGGGATCATAGAGGGGAATTTGTAATTCTCTGGCCAGATCTGCAGCCCCAATTTCCGAGAGAATGCGATCCTCTTGACTTTGGAGAAATTGAGCTAGGCTAATGGGATTCTGTACCCGCGAGACGTTAATGACACCGCTTAAACGCTGGTGACGACCATCCATCAAGGCTGCACTCATTCGCACCTGACCGTCCGATTGCACCACCGAACCGGTCCCGGCATTAAATCGCGGTTCATCCTCCAGTAACATACATCCTTTTGTCACCGCCTCCACAGCACTAGCACCATTGTCAAGGAGGTTGTAAATATTCTTAACAATCCCCCGGAGAGAATCGCGCACTGATTCTAAACCACCTTTGTCCTCTAGGGAACTCGCTCCCCCATGAATAATTAACTTCGGATTTACTCTGGTCATTATTTTCCTCACATCACATTACCGATCAGATCTAAACTATCACGTTATCGCTACTGAGCTTCTCCAGTGCCGTCTTAACCTTTGACACTCCCCGCTCTAAAGAGACGGGGATTCTTGGTTCACAGAGATTACTTGCGAAAGACAGAATTGCTTCTGAAAAAGTAGAGGTATTCTCTCCCCAAGCGTTTATTGGATCGAGCATCGAAGGTTCCGGTATGCCCTACCGTACTTAGTCCC
>NZ_JADBRW010000194.1:0-12084 GCF_020247025.1 Microcystis sp. M109S1 | reverse complement strand
TCTTCTTCAAATTCTGACCAAGGAATTAGATTGGCCATGATAACCCAACGATTGTCTGGGGATAATTTCCCCTCCGAGGGAAACTCGAAGTTTTCTGGTGAGGTTGGCAGTTGCTCAATCTTGCGATACATTAGTACTAAGGAGAGAAGATGCAAGGGTTTCGAGTAATTTTAGCAGATTCAGGGGCACCTGAGCGACTCTCAATCAAGCTAAAAGCCTTTTCCTGTAAGGTTTTTAGCTTTATTCAGCAACCCCTAAGTAGGTGGGTGGAATTAAATATAAGATGAACGTAGGTTGGGTTGAAGCATGAAACCCAACACCCGCATGGGTTACGCTACCGCTAACCCATCCTACAAATAATTGTGCCTCCCTACTTATAAAAAAATGCAATCACTATTTCAAAATCATAGGGATCGCAATTCTAGAGATTATTATTGATCTTTAAAAATATCATTATCTTTATCTTAAGATAAAGTTTAATCTACTAAATCTTCATAATTAGTTACTCGCTCTCTACATAACTTAACAAAGTTAGCAGTTTCTTCATCATGTTGCTGATAAATATTTTTTGCTTTATTCATTTGTATATCTTCGATTTTTTCTTTATTTCTTTCTCTAAGTCGGATATATTCAATTATTAAAGCTTCAATATTTAGCTGAAAATTTTTTAGTTCTTTCATTTTTGAGAGTTCTTTTTCTGCCATTTTGCCAAGATTTTCTTGATTCATTCTATCGATAGTTTCTTTCTCAAGCAGTTTTTCATAAAGACCTTCTTTTGACAAGATTTTTACCAAAACTGGAGCAATTTCAATAATAATTAATAACAGAGTAATTAATTTATTTGTAATAGCAATAGCAGGATCATCTTTCGATAATGCTTCTAGGGCTGAGATACGATCTAAAAGACTTCCTTCTTGCCATTCCTTTTTCTGCGGTGTCTTGATACTCAAACTTGATTGTTGTTTTTTGATTAAACTATTTTTTTCCTTGAGTAAATCTTGGATTATATTATCCAAAAAAGTAACACTTTTTTCTATTGTTTCTACATTTTTTTGTCTTTCTTTTGCAATAGTGCCGACACCGGCTTTACCTGTCACACCTTTACCTTCTATTTCTTCTATCGCATCTATACGAGCTTTTTGTAAAGCGTCTGAAGCTTGATTTTTTTCTCTTGTGAGATTGTCAATCTCTTCATTTATTTTATTGATCCTTTTGACATCTGGAGTATCTTGATCTTTTCTGCTTTCTTCTCTTTCTCTTTCTCTTCTTTGTTGGCTAATTTTTTGATTGATTTCACTCTCAAACAATCTTAACTCTAGAGGTTTAGCAACGATAAAACCTAAAAGAATCGCTATGCTTAAGCGAGTGACGGCTCCTACCCAAAATTGTAGTTTTGATGAAGACTTATTTTGACTAGCTGTAAGGATAAAAAAGCGATCTAAGTTAAAAATTATGCTACCCCAAATAAAACCCAAAGAAATTGAAATTGTTAAAGAGCCAAAAACCGTAAAAAGTGCATAGCCTCCTGAACAAAAAGCCATTATTGCCGTGAGAATAACGGTTGTGCCGATAGACTCATATTTATACCTTTCTGTGCGACAACTTTCTTGAGACAAAACTTCTTGGTCTGCACCCGCAGACCAGATTAAAAATTTTTGTACAGAATTGAGTCGTGTTTTAGTTAGCACTTGATTACCTTAGTTAATGGTTATGCCTCTTAATTCAGAGCAAAAATAAAGGAATTAACGCTCTCTGAATTTAATCATTTTCAGAAGGGGGGAGAATTTCATATTCTCGTGACATATTAATTTGATCATTTTGTCTTTTTGATTTCGCCGAGTCCCTTAAGATTTCTAGGAACGCCATCTGCATAGCACTGGCTTCAACAATCCCTCCACCACCAGAAGTATTACCACCGCCGCTACTAGCACCAATAAACACTTCTGGAAGTTTAATTTTGGTGTTAGCGTATGCCTCAGCCCATATCCCTTCTGATTCTAACTGAGCATAAATCGCAGGACTAAGAACCTGAACTCTCTGACGAAATTCTTCCATACGAATATCAGCAATTTTCTCGTCTTCACTGGTTTTGATCTCAGAGTCTTCTCGCATCCGCTTTAACTCAAGCTCATCTTTTTCTTGTTGAATTTGTGCATCTACTTTTGATTCCTCAAGTTTAGCTTTAGCATTAAGAGTTGCTATCTCTAAGTTACTTTGAGCTTCAACTAATTTGATTTGAGCTTTGTTTTCCTCTTGCTGTTTGATGAGAGACTGACGGGCTTGTTCAGTTAACTCTTGTTGTTTATAGTTTTCGGCTTGTTGTTGCAGAATTTGACGTTCTCTTAATAGCTCCTCCAATTCATCAGGCAAATCAATGTCTGTAATCAATGTCTGGATTGACTGCACACCATAAGATTCAAGAGCCATTTTAATATAGTCCGATGCGTTTCTTTGTATTTGTCCTCTGTTATGTAAAAAATCAAGTGCGTTATATCCTTGAGCCGAAACCTGAAAATAAGATTCAACAATAGGGCTTAGAACTTTACTAACTAAATTTCTGATGGCAGAAGATTTAAAAACTTTTTGCTCATTCTCATCAATAGGGTTAGAGTGTGATGGTTTCAAGGCATCAATCGGTTGAGCACCAACCTTAAGAATCATTGTAGGGGCATTTTTTGTCGCAATGTAGATAGTCTGAGTCAATTCCAATTGAAAAACAAAGCCGTCTTGTGATCGAAGTTGCAACGGATTAAGATTTTTGTCGTAGTTTAACTCTGGTTTTTCTTCTGATTTAGACCAATTCAAAATAATTTCGTTTGTCGGAACAACATGAACACTTTTAATTCTTCCGTTCATCGCATACTTGCCTGGCAGAAGAGGTTTGCGCTGTATGCCTTTTTCCCCTTCTTCTGAAAGTCGATCATCATTTTTTGACTCGTTATCTTTGCCGACAGAGGAAATAATCACCCCGACTTGTTCGGCAAGAATTTCAACTAATGGTACTTGTTCAACACGAACAAACCAGGGATTGAGAGTCCAGGAACCTTCCTGTAAAAATTCTTCCTGTAAGCCTTTATAGCCCCCAGCTTCGATAAACTTTTGGGGTTTCTGAAAATTATCATGACCTTTAATTGTATTCCCAGCAATTTCCCCTTCAGGAAGGGTTTTTCCTTCAAGTGTCGTAACAATACCGATTTTGTCTTTGCCCACAGTATAAACCTTTAATTCTTCAGGGTTTACATTGTACTGAGTGGCATTAGCAGAAGTAATAACAGTAAACAAGTCAGTGTTGATCTGATAAGTCCTCGCAGGTAGAACTGCCAACTGTTTGCCACTTTCACCACCATTTTTAATAAAAGCTTCAGCATCTTCAAAATTTTGGCATTCAACAACTTTACCTAAATTCCTATCTTCGGGACGGGTTGACCCATCGGTAGCCACAACTAAACCAATTTCTCCTTGGGGAATTTTAGTGACTGAATCAATTTTAATTTCAAACAAATCGGTATTAATTTGATAGGTTCCAGGTGTTAAAAAGGCCAATTGTTTACCACTTTCACCACCACCACTGATAAAAGCTTGAGCATCTTGAAAATTATTGCATTCAACAACCTTACCAAAAGTTCGGGTTGTGGGTAACGGCTTGCCAAAGGTAGCCCGAACTAATCCCACTTGATCCTCCGCAATGCGAATACATTTTACCCTTTTTACTTTAAAAATATTGGTATTAATCTGATAGGTATTGGCGGTTAAAATTGTCAGTTGTTTACCACTTTGACCACCATTGTCCCAAAAAGCTTGGGCATTTTGAAAATTATTGCATTCTACAAACTTGGCAAAGGCTTGACCTGGCGGTAGAGGTTTACCATCTCTAGCTTCCACGAGTCCTACTTCGTCTTCACGGATACGAATAAAATTAACAATCTCAACAGAGAATAGCTCAGTATTAATATAATAAGTACCATTAGTCAAAATAGCTCGTTGTTTTCCTTTTTGTCCACCATTGCGAATAAATGCCCTAGCATCTTGAAAATCGTTACACTCGACAACTTTTCCAAAGTTTTCTCCTGGAGGTAAGCTTGCCCCGTCTTTTGCATCCACTAATCCCACCTGATCAGAAGCAATCACAATTGCCTTAGCAATGCGAATTTCCAGATTAGGCAAACTCAAATGCCGTCCAGGGGTAAGCACCTCCGCTTGTAAACCACTTTCTCCATTGAGAGCAACTCGACGACCCGCAGGCAGAGGACGACCAAATCGTTTATAAACAATGCCTACTTCATCTTCTTTGATATTAATAAAAACCATTGATTTTGTCTCCTTTGGTTGTATTTTTTAAAAGTCTAAGTTTTCTGATTTTAAAAGAAATCACATCTCCTCTCTGTCTCTAGAGAAAAAGAAGCTCATTAGTTCTTGATTTTCTTCGATATTAATGTAATAATGCTTACACCACTCAATAATCTTAGATTTGGCTTGTTGTTTAATCCTGTCTTGAATCTCATTAGTTTTCAATTCCTCATGGTTATGTCGTGAGATTTCACATCGATAAATATCAATAACTATATCTTCAAGGTTTCCTTCAACAAATGTTGAAATTAGATATTCATGTGAGACTACCCTTAACTCATTAAGGTTGCCAGCAACGGCTTTAATAAATTCATAAGTAGAATCATAAGTATAATCTTTTTGAATTGTAAACTTCAGAATTAAATTTAATAAATACTCCTTGGATTCTTCATTTGTTCTAATTATCAAAGGTGGATAATCCAGAGGTGTATTCCTCGATATCTCCCACCACCTCACTTGAATTGTGTTCGTGGGAACAATATACACTTTTTGAATAGCAGTGTTAATTGGATGTTTTCCTGGCGGTTTAATTGTTATGGCATTATTTTCTAATTCATGACCTATTCTTTCAGGGAAAACATTTAATAATATTCCAATACAATGTGGAGGAATCTCAACGAATGGTACTTGTTCAACTGTTACAAACCAAGGATTTAATGAGTATTCCGCTTCGAGTAAAACTTCTTCCTGTAAACCTTTGTATCCACCTACGTCAATAAATTTTTGTGGACTTTGAAAATTGTCATGACCTTCAATTCTTGGACCAAACATCCGTGATAGATCGGTTGTTCCCTCTGTTGTTCTAACAATACCGATTGAATCTCGCTCTACTTTGTAGTATTTCAACTGCTCAGGTTTTAGCCTAGCCTTTTCAGGATTAGCAGAGGTAATTACAGTGAAAAGTTCAGTATTGATCTGATATTTTTTTCCATCACGCAGAATTGCCAACTGCGGGCCACATTCACCTCCATTATCGATAAACGCTTGAGCATCTTCAAAGTCTTTACATTTAACACTTCTCCCTAATCTTCTATGATTAGGCATAACTTGACCATCATTGGCAATAACTAGACCAATCTCCCCCAAAGGAATCTTAGTGACAGGACGAATTTCAACCTCAAAAATCCAAGTATTGATAGAATAAGTATTACTGGTCAAAATTACCAATTGTTTACCTTGTTGACCATCATTTTCAATAAAAGCTTGAGCATCCTGAAAATTATTACATTCTACAAAATTGCCAAATTGTTGGCCAAGGGGACGCTGACGACCATATTTAGCCGTAACAATGCCTATTTGATCTTCATTGATGCAAATTTCGTCCACAATCTCAACGTAAAAATACTCTGGATTAATGTGATAAGTGCCAGCAATCAAAAAAGATAGCTGTTTTCCTCTTTGTCCACCATTATTGATAAATGCGATTTCATCTTGGAAATTTTGGCACTCAACAACCCTTCCAAATCTTCCACTAAAAGCTGGATTTCCACCTTTTTGGGCTTCGACTAGACCAATTTTACCCGACGGAATTTCAATTATATCAAAAGACATTTTTCACCTCCCTATTCAGGAAATTTTTTATAAGAAAGAAAAAACTTGAATATCCTTCTTTGTGTGTCCAGATCACAGCTACTACCAGGAAACCAAAAAGTCGGTAAATGTCCATCGGGCGCACGTCTGGAAAAATCAAAGCTATCATAACTCAATAGCCAATGCCCCTCTACCTGCCAACCAACTTTATCGGCAAAATCACCAAATAATATATTATAGCTGACTTGTGAATGGTCAATGGATTCAACCTGAGTAACGTCCAGCCAGATTTTCTTTTGTACACTGTAACCGAATTTACCATCACTTGCCGCCAACCACAAATTATTTATTTTTTGTAGGCTTTCAATTGGAATGTTTTTAACGTTTTCGTCTGTTAGCCAACCTCTTTGAGTTGGTTTTCGCCTTACTCTTTTTTCAGTTGTGTCGGCAATACGAAGCAGAATCTGCATTGTTTCTTTGTCCGCTTCTTTCCATTTTTTCTCAGCTAATAAAATTGAAAGCTGTTCGTAACCTTCTTGTGGTTCAGGTCTGTCCTCTTGATCTAGCCGTAATCTTGCTTCAGCCGCTGGACTAGACGCTAATACCAGAATTGTTTTTGATGAAATATTTTGAGGAGTTTCTTTTTGTTGGGCTGATGAGACATCCTGCCCTATTACTTTTTTAGGCGTTGCACTGCCTTCATAAAAGTAGGAAAATAGCGATTTAAGAAATTTTCCGTGTCCAACTCAGCCTCGTAGGAAATTCCCACAAAAGGAGGAATCGAAGAAACAACCGCTTTAAGTTTAGCGGCGGCTGTTGGACCGGGTTCTTCGACTTTAGCGAGGATTTTTTGCAAATATTCTATAACTTCTGCATTTTCTCCCCGAAGTTGTCCGACTCCTTCCACAAATTCGGCGATAACAACTTCTGCGTCTGCTTCTGAGATTTTAACTAAATTAGACTGACCAGCGATAATTTGCCAATATTCCTGTTCATAATCTCGAATGGGTTTAAGAATTTGTAACCGAAGTTGCTGTTTCAGGATGGTTTTACCACCTGCTGGAGCCGTAATAATAGCCTCTTCCGTCTCCCTTCTTTGTTCATAAAGCAGTTTAAGATGGGACTCAATCTCATTCAGACGATTTTTGTTCATAGCTTAATTCTTCACCTTCAATTAGTCTGGTAATAGTGACATACTCGTCGCTAAAAGCGAGGGCTTCCTCTTTCATCGGCCAATGCCTCCGCCAAGTGGTTCCTTAGCTTTGGTCTTACTCAGCCTCCGCAGGTTTTGCTCTTCCCTAAAGAAGGCACTAACTGGCGTAATAGTTTCCTATCACCGAGGCAGACTCTCTGTGTCCCAAAGAGTATAAGTAGGGTTTTTTGTCTCCCAGTCATAATCTCACAATAACAATTAGCGGGCCTTGCGGCAATTCTAGCTAATTAGAATTGGAGGTGTCTAGTCTTTATACAGTCGAAAAATGTAGCGGGGGGATTCATCCGACATTTTAGGTAAAATTTCCCAGATTTTCAGATATTCTCGCTAACTACTTTTGTAGATCTTCATTAGCCCGAAAAATCGCTTCTTGACCACCACTAGAGGTCACAAAACCCATAAAAGCTTTGACCGCTTCACTAGCAGGTTCTTTGTAAACGTAGTAAAGGGTACGCTGCCAGGGATAATTAGGTTCACTGGGTAAAATTCCCTCAATAGCGAGCGCCCTGACGGTTGTTTGGTTGGCAATTTGGCTATAGGTGGCGTAACTAATGCCATTCAGTCCCAAAACTCGCAAAATTGGGGTGGTGGCATCCCTCACCATCATTTGAAAATTAGTTCCTGTACCAAATTCTGCCCCTTGCAGGACTTCCTGACGAAAACTTTGATAAGTGCCACTAATGGGAGGACGATTAATCACTTGAATAGTAGCAGTAGAACCGCCCACCTCCGACCAAGAAGTGATTTTTCCGGTAAAAATATCTTTAACTTGGGCAGTGGTTAACCCTCCCGCAAAGGGGTTTTTTACTCCCACCACAATAGCGATCGCATCTCGAAAGATCGGACTAGAAGCCAGTCCCTGAGAGCGTTCCGACTCGGTTAAAGGTCGTGACACCGCCGCAATATCGATCGCCCCCCGGGCTACTTCCTCTAATCCGATATCAGATCCTTGAGCATTTGTCAAGACCTCTACCCCCTGAAATTTGGCAGTTAAAGCGGCTTTTAAGGCTTGATTAATCTGTACCATACTGGTAGCGCCGTTAATGCGAATTGTCGTGCCACTGGGAATAGAAGTCGGTGGGGCAAAACTGACCACTCCCTGGGGGGAGGGGGGAGGAGGTAAGGGAGAGGAGGTGCTTCCCGATGTTGGGGGTTTTTGCGGACTTTTGCCGCTGCCACAGAGAAAGAATTCTTGACCCGCGGCACATTGACTTTGCAGCCAGAAGTAACCCCCACCTAAAATGCTCGCAGTGGCTAAAAGAGCGATTATTAAAGCAGTTGTTTCGTTTTTTTGAGACATACCCATCATTTGCTGACATTAGGGGGTCGATCGCCTCCACATCGGTGATCAATGGAAGTTTCGATGATATTATCTTAGTGCATGGAAATCCACTCTTGATTTAGGACTGTATATCATGACCCACGCACCTATATCCCCAGTCGTGCTGGTTATCCTTGATGGTTGGGGTTATCGCCCGCAAAGGTCGGATAATGCGATCGCAATGGCGAAAACCCCGATTATGGATAGTCTCTGGGAAGTGTATCCCCACACCTTAATCCGCACCTCCGCTAAGGATGTAGGCCTACCAGAAGGACAGATGGGCAACTCGGAAGTTGGCCACCTGAATATCGGAGCGGGGCGAGTTGTACCACAAGAATTAGTACGAATTTCCGATGCGATCGAAGATGGTTCGATTCAACAAAATCAGGCTTTATTAAAACTCTGCGGGGAGATTCGCCCCAAAAAAAGCAAATTACACCTAATTGGTTTATGTTCTGAGGGGGGAGTCCATTCCCATCTCGCTCACTTACTGGGATTATTAGACTTAGCGAAAGTGCAAGGGATTAGCGATGTCTGCATTCATGTCATCACCGATGGTCGCGATACCAATGTCACCGACGGGATGCTCGCTATTAAACGGA
Organism: Microcystis sp. M109S1; assembly: GCF_020247025.1. Classification (NCBI taxonomy): domain Bacteria; kingdom Bacillati; phylum Cyanobacteriota; class Cyanophyceae; order Chroococcales; family Microcystaceae; genus Microcystis; species Microcystis sp. M109S1. Next base: position 3,071 of record NZ_JADBRW010000194.1, on the reverse strand, counting down.
TTCAAGAACATATTAATAAAATCAGTCTCGGTCGCATGGTGACTCTCAGTGGCCGTTATTATGCCATGGATCGGGATCACCGTTGGGATCGGGTCGAAAAAGCTTATAACGTTATGACCAGTGATCAAGGTATTGACGGGCGATCGATCACGGAAGTATTACAAGCATTTTATGACCAAAATATTACCGATGAATTTATTCTCCCCACTAGGATTGCACCGGGGGCGATCGAAGCGGGCGATGGGGTGATATTCTATAATTTCCGTCCCGATCGAGCTAGACAGTTATGTTATGCCCTGACTATGCCCGATTTTGAAGATTTCGATCGAGATTTAATTTCTCCGCTTAGTTTTGTCACTTTCACCCAATACGATCCGAAATTACCGGTAGATGTGGCCTTTGCTCCCCAGAATTTAAATAATATCTTAGGACAGGTGATCGCTCAACAGGGATTAAAACAATTTCGTTGTGCAGAAACCGAAAAATATCCCCACGTCACCTACTTTTTTAATGGGGGGTTAGAAAAACCCTTTGAGGGAGAAGTGCGCGAATTAATTCCTAGTCCGAAAGTCGCCACCTATGACCAAGCTCCGGCCATGTCGGCAGCCGCGGTGACAGCAGCGGTCTCTGCGGCGATTGAACAGGGGATCTATAGTCTCGTGGTGGTCAATTACGCTAACCCCGATATGGTGGGTCATACGGGCATTTTAGACGCGGCAATGAAAGCAGTGGAAACGGTGGATCTATGCTTGGCTAAGTTGTTAAGTAGCGTCAATAAATTGGGGGGAACAGTGTTAATCACCGCGGACCACGGTAACGCTGAAACGATGGTGGATGAGTCGGGTAATCCTTGGACGGCCCACACGACTAATCCCGTTCCTTTAATTTTAATTGAAGGGGAAGGGAGAAAAATACCGGGCCACGGTGGCGATGTGCAGCTGCGGGATGATGGTCGTTTAGCCGATATTGCCCCCACTATCCTCGAAATTCTCCAAATTCCCGTCCCAGTAGAAATGACTGGGCGATCGCTGATTAAACCGGCCGAGGTGGAAATTAAAGCCAGTCGCACTCCCGTCCGAATCTCGCTTTAACAGGTAAAAAGTCAATAAAGGGGAATTTTATGCTGAAAACCATCGAAGGTGTTTATCGAGATGGACAAATACACCTAACCGAGTTACCCAATGATATTAGCGATCGCTCACAAGTGCTGGTGACTTTTCTCGATCAAATCGATCCTAGTAAGCTCAGACAACTGATGGAGTATTTAGAGAGCATCGAGGGGATTCAGCAAGGTTTTGAGGAGATCAACTCTGGTAAAACCCGTCCTCTTGCCGATTTTGCCCAAGAAATGGCCGAAAAATATGGTATTTCAGGTTGAAATTACCGCAACTGCCACGGCACAGATCGAAAAAGCCTATCGCTGGTATCGAGTTTATAATGCTGAGTTTGCTGACCGTTGGTTTCGAGGATTAATGAATGCTATTGCGACTCTGCAAGAGAAACCAACTCGTTGTGCTTTAGCGCTCGAACAGAGGATTTTTCTACCCAAAGAAGTCCGACAACTTTTTTATGGGAAAGGTAAAAATGTCTATCGAGTGCTTTTTACAATTAGAGATAGTACGGTTTATGTGTTATATGTTCGCCATAGCGCCCAAGCACCACTAACAGTTGAGGATATAGAGGATGAAGAGGACCCTAGTTGATAACTAATTCAAAGCTGACTGCTTGATAACTGCTATACTTTGTAATGGAAAATAGAGAGTAATGATCATGACAGTGGTGCTGGTAGTACAGATTATTTGGGCGCTGGCGGCGGCCTTTCTGGCGATTTTGGTGTTATTACACAGTCCCAAAGGGGATGGTATTGGCGGTATTGGCGGCCAATCACAGATTTTTACCAGCGCAAAAACGGCGGAAAAAACCTTAAATCAGGTGACTTGGGCGTTGGGGACGGTATTTATCACCCTAACTATTGTACTGAGCGCCGGCTGGTTAAATCGCTAAATGCTGAGAGGTCGGTTCTCTTTTCTAGGACTCGCAGCCTTGGCGAGTCTTTTGCTGTTTTCCTATTCTTTGATCGCCGACAGTCGATCGCTACCGGAGTTAAAAACCCATCCTTTACCCGCTAATTTAGCCCAATGGCAAGAGCAAAACCAACCTGGGGATTATTTTGATGCTGTGGAAATCAGTCCCGTGGGAGCGTTGATTTGGTCGCAATTTCCCGTGAAGATTTATGTTCAAAGCGATCGCAGTTCTTGGCTGAGTTTGGTACAACAGGCGATCGCTGAATGGGGGCAGTATTTGCCGATCGAGTTGGTAAATCGGGCAGAATTGGCCGATATCCTCATTAAACAGGAGTTACCGCCGTCGGGAGTCCGTTTTAATGCCGAAACGGGTAAGTTAGAACTGCCCCGGGTGCGTTCTGCCATAACACAATACGAGATTTTTGTCAAGGAAAATCGCTTAACTCATCGGATGAGTATCCAGATTAGTCCCAATTTAGCCGATCGATCGGCCTTAGCGGCAGCGCGGCACGAATTAGGTCACGCTTTGGGAATTTGGGGTCATAGTCCCCTAGAGACGGATGTGATGTATTTCGCTCAAACTAGAGATATTGCCCCGATTTCTAGCCGGGATATTAACACTTTAAAAAAGGTTTATCAGCAGCCAACTCAGTTAGGTTGGCAGATGGATCAGCTAGGGTATCTAATACCTGAATAGGTAAATTTCGGTGGCAGGGTTGTCGGGTTCGATGAATTTGTTGTTAAGGAAGCAACATAGTTTGAAGGCTATTGAAAATTCTTCTGTATCGATCGCTTGAAAGAGATCCCAAATAGCGTACTATCCTATTTGAGTCGATCGCTCGTACCTGATCTAAAAGAATAATAGAATTTTGGGGTAAGCCAGCTTCACCAGTCGCCAATTGGGGATTTGACATCCTCGCCGCCGTAAAACGGACGGCGATTCCTCACCACGCCACTTTTTTAGGGTGGTCGCTGAACGGGGTTGACGCTTCACCGAAAAACGCTTAATTGCTTAAGTCTGACACTTTCGACCCGTCCGTTTTGAGT